>JACMLC010000696.1 GCA_014379795.1 Pyrinomonadaceae bacterium | reverse complement strand
CTTCATCATTGAGGCCGAATGAGCGATTGTCGAAATTGGTCGAGCCGACGACGCTCCACACGCCGTCAATGGTCATCGTCTTAGCATGAATCATCGCCGCTTCATACTCGTAAATCTGCGCTCCTGCTTTGAGCAGGTCACCGAACAGGCGACGGCTCGAACGTCTCGTCAAAAGGTGGTCGCTGTGCTTGCCGGGAACGATAATCTTGACTTCGACGCCGCGCTCGCGGATAGCGCGAACCATCTCTGCCCGCGCGCTCTTGTCCGGCAGAAAATAAGGCGTCGTGATGTGTATGCTCTTTTGGGCTGCGGCGAGCAAGGTTTGATAAAGAATGCGTGCGCGCGTAGAGCGTCCCATAGAAGGCGAGCTGTCAACGATAATCGCGGGCGTTTCGCTTTCCGCTTCGCAGAAAGGAAAAAAGTGTGTGCCCGCCAGAATCTCGCCCGAAGCTTCGAGCCAGTTTTCGACGAAAGATGATTGCAGGCTGGCGACCGCTTTGCCTTCGACGCGAAACATCGAATCGCGCCACGGCGGATTCTTCTCATCGCCAATCAGCCAGTGATCCGCAAAGCCAGAGCCGCCCAAAAAACCGACCTCGCCGTCAACGACTATAATCTCGCGGTGCGTGCGATTATTGACGCGCGCAATCGTCGCCCAGCGCAAGGGGTGATACCAGCAGACGCGCCCGCCCGCCGCGCGCAAATCTTTGAAATAGCTCTCCCATGAAGCAAAGCTGCCGAGGGCATCCAGCACAAGGCGCACCTCTACGCCCGCGCGCGCACGCTCCGTCAGAGCCTCTACAAATTTTTTGGTGACTTCACCCTTCTGAAAAATGTAGGCTTCGAGATTAACGCTCTTTTTCGCAACGCGAATCGCCTCAAGCTCCGCTTCGTAATAAACATCCGCGTTGGTCAGAACTTCGATGGAACTCTTGCGCTGCACCTTCGCATCCGTAATCGCTTCGAGCGTGCGCAGAAATTCTTCCGAATCGAGCGCGGCATCCGGCTGCGCAGAGATTTTATAATCCAACCCCGGCTCGAACAGCGCGAGAAAGAGCAGGAAGCTCAGCACGCAGATAGCGATGATGGCAATGACAAGAAACATAGTCCCAAGTCCCAAGTCTCAAGTCCCAAGTCTAACAACCCGAAAGCCTGTCTTAAACTTGGGACTTGGGGCTTGAGACTTGGGACTTCTGTTTGATTTTTACGCATCGTTCGAGGCCGTCTACGGCTTCGAGGACTTTCAGGCGCAAATCGCGGTCGAGAGTTTTTTCTTCACGCTTGAGGAAATCCTGCACGACGGCGAGCGCGCGCGCATCGCACTGGCCGCCGATAAAGGCCGCGAGCCACTGGTTGACAAAGAAAATCTTGCGCGTGCGTTTGAGTTTCGGCAGCTCTTTCAAGGCCGGTTCAAGATAGGGAAACGTGAGCGCGGATTGGTGTATAGAGTTGAATGGATTAACGCTCGCTTCGATCCAGCTTTCGGCGAGCGTCGTGTCATTCAGAAAGGCATCAAAATATTTCTGCTTGTTCTCTGCCGTCCCGCGCGCGGCTCCGGCTGCGTAAGCGTACCGCCTCGCATCATCTGTCGTGTCCGTTTTGCTCTGCGCTTCGAGGAGCGCGATTGCGTCAGCGTCGCCGCGCGTCATCAATGCCGTGATGATGTCAAAGCGGTCGCGCGGGCGCAGGGTCAGCCCCGGCACGGATAGCTTGCCTGTCAAAATCT
>JACMLC010000695.1 GCA_014379795.1 Pyrinomonadaceae bacterium | reverse complement strand
TCGTGCGCGGGTCAGACGGAGCCGGATAGCTCGCGAGCCGCGCGATGGCGCGTCCCAACGCATGCACCGGATTAGCCGCGCCAAAATCTCCCCACGAATGCCCGCCTGCACCGCGCAGACGCACGCGGTAACGACGCGAGCCGAGCGCGGCATGCGTGATGCGCTCTGTCCCCGGCCCATCAAAACTGATAAAGGCGTCAACCTTGCCCGCCCACTCGCCTCCGGTCAAAAGATGGCGAGCGCCGCGCAAATTCCCTTCGCCTTCTTCGCCCACTGTGCCGACAAACAGCAGCGAGCCTTCCGTTTCGATCGCACACTCTTCAAGCGCACCCAGCAGCGCGACCAGCGCGACCAGCCCGCACCCGTCATCGGCAATGCCGGGAGCATAAAGCTTTCCTTGCTTGCGCTGCACAGTGCAATCAGTTCCTGCCGGAAAAACCGTATCGAGATGCGCGCTGACAACCAGCAGCGGAGACGGTGAGCGGCCTTTGCGCAAGGCCACGCAGTTGCCAGCCTCATCAAGATGAGAATCAACCAACCCGAGCTCGCGGAATTTTTCGACAAAGTATTCTGCGCGCTCACGCTCGCCAAAAGGCGGCGCGGGAATGGAGCAGATGCGTATCTGCTCCTCGGTAATCTCATCCGCGCGCGACTCAAAAAAACGGAAAGCGCGGCGCACGCTTTCCGTTGAGAGCAACTCTCGCACAGAGACTTCCGGCGTTAGTGTGAGTGTTGAAGACATACAATACTAAGCATAGCAGACAATGCTTTAACCTTTGATGATGCGGAGCAATAGTTTAAAAAGAACTTTTGCCAATTGGAAGAATTCTTTTCTTGCTTTGCGTGCTTTGCGTCTTTCCTCTTTGCGGTCTTTGCGTTTAAAGTTCAACTTAACCGCAAAGACCGCAAAGGAAAACGCGCAAAGTACGCAAAGAAAGAGAAGAATTCTTTCAATCGTCAAAATCTCTTTTCAACTCTTGATTCGCGTCATTAAGGGTTAAAGCATTGGCTGCCGGTCCAAGTTTTGTATGTCTTCAACACTCACACTAACGCCGGAAGTTTCTGTGCGAGAGTTGCTCTCAACGGAAAGCGTGCAGCGCGCTTTCCGTTTTTTTGAGTCGCGCGCTGATGAAATCACGCAGGAGCAGATACGCATCTGCTCAATTCCCGCGCCTCCTTTTGGCGAGCGCGAGCGCGCAGAATACTTTATTGAAAAATTCCGCGAGCTTGGATTGGTTGATGCTCATCTCGATGAAGTGGGCAACTGCGTGGCCTTGCGCAAAGGCCGCTCGCCTTCGCCGCTGCTGGTGGTGAGCGCGCATCTCGATACAGTCTTTCCATCGGGCACGGATTTCAGCGTCAGGCGTGAACAGCATAAATTGCTCGCGCCGGGAATTGCGGATGATGGGTGCGGGCTGGTCGCGCTGGTCGCGCTGCTGGGCGCGCTTGAAGAGTGCGGGATTGAAACGGAAGGCTCGCTGCTGTTTGTAGGGACTGTGGGCGAAGAGGGCGAAGGGAATTTGCGCGGCGCGCGCCATCTTTTGACCGAAGGCGAGTGGGCGGGCAAGGTTGACGCCTTTATCAGCCTTGACGGGCCGGGGACAGAGCGCATCACGCATGCCGCGCTCGGCTCGCGTCGTTACCGCGTGCGCCTGCGCGGCGCGGGCGGTCATTCGTGGGGAGATTTTGGAGCGGCTAATCCGGTGCATGCGTTGGGACGCGCCATCGCGCGGCTCGCGAGCTATCCGGCTCCGTCTGACCCGCGCACGACTTTTAATGTCGGTCGGATAGAAGGCGGCGCGGGCGTCAACGTGATTCCGACAGATGCCGCGATGGATGTGGACTTGCGCTCGGCTTCGGCGGAAGAACTGCATCGTCTTGACGCTTTCTTTCGCCGTGCGGTGCGCGAGGCTGTGGAAGACGAAAACGCCGCGCGGCGCGCGGGCGATCCGCCCTTAGAGCTTGATCTGAAATTAATCGGCAACCGGCCAAGCGGCGAAACTCCGGCTGATTCATTAATCGTGCGCGTGGCGGAAGAAGCGACGCGCGCCGTCGGTTCGAGTTCGCGTCTTGACCGTTCTTCGACGGACTCTAACATTCCAATCGCGCTGGGCATTCCCGCCGTGACGCTCGGCGCGGGCGGCGTTTCCGGCAACTCGCACACGCTCGAAGAATGGTTCGACCCGCGCGGGCGCGATGTCGGCCTCAAGCGCGCCCTGCTCGTGATGCTCGGGCTGACAAGGTAAAAGTAAAAAGGTAAAAGGCAAAAGTGAAGAGAAGAAGCGATTACCGCTTCTGCTTCACTTTTGCCTTTTACCTTTTTACTTTTGCCTTTTTCAGTTGACCGGAATCGTGACCGTGGCCGAGCCTGCTTTGCCCGCCGGAAAACGTTTCTGGCGCGCGATGCGCAGCGCGTTGGCGTCGCCGCCCGAAGCCCCCGTCACGCGACCGTTCTCATCATAGGTCACCTGCACCGCCATGGACTTGGGTTTGGCCGGTTCCGGTTTTTTCGCTGCCTCGGTTGGCGCGGCTGATGCGGCAGGCGATGCGCCCGGTTTGGCGGCGGTGTCTGCGTTCTCCTGTGCCGCTCTCCAACGCTCGCGCTCGCGTGCCTCGCGCGCTCGCTGCGCAGCCAGAGCCGCTGGATCACTAACCGGCCCGATGGTCGCGCTCTGGTCGGCGGATGAAGTCTCTGCCGTGGCGTTGGCGGGCGATTCGGACGAATTGCTGCTGGAGTTGTTGCTCATCTGCTGGTCAGTGCCGGAAGATGCGGCTGGCTGAGAAGCGTTAGCAGCCTTCTTCTTGCCATACCATCCGGCGGGAAAACCTACGGCGGCGATGCTGATAATCACGGCGGCGGCAATCGCTCCGTAAACCATCATGCGCCTTCCGCCCCCGGATGCGTTCTCAACCGTCAAAGAGAGAGGAGAAGATGTCTCTGCGGCAGTCACAGGCTCGCGCGCTGGCACGGGCAGCGGCAGCGCTGTCTCGCTCTCGTCTTCATCTAAGGAAGCAATCTCGTTAGCTCCATCCTCATCTTCCATATAGGCTGCATCGGAGCCGTCGGGAAAAGCCTCGCTCGGCGCGATGCCTTCATCCATCCGGCGCAAGCCTTCGAGCGCGACCTGCGCCCAGGGCTGGTGAATCGTCCGGCGCGCAGGCTCGAACGAGGCGCTGAATTTGAAGGAGGCGTTCTGAAGCGTCAAAGCGTAATAGACCGCCTCGACGCCGCTCAGCGCGCCGATCTTAGCATCAACCATTGCGCCCTTCTGAAAGTAAAAGAAACCGGGAGCGCGCGGGTACGAGACTTTAAGGCGTCCAGACTTGCGCTGATTGCAAAAAAATTCGATCAATTCCGCCAGCGAAAGATCGCTGAGTTGTCCACTGAGTGCCATAGTCGCTCCTCTGGCTTGAGGCAAAGCCGTCGGTTGTTCAAAGCCTCGCGCCTCTGTTTATTTGGCGAGGGAGAAATTGTAGTTAATCGAGCCGGTGACTTTGACCGGCTGGCCGGAAAGCGTGGTCGGAGAAAATCGCGCGCGCAAGGCCGCTTGTACTGCCGCCTGATGGAACATCCCATTGCCGCTCACGGCCTTTGCGGAAATCACTTTGCCGCTGACATCAATGACGACTTCAACCGACACCATGCCCGTGGCGCGCATACGCCTTGCTATCTCCGGGTATTCGGGCGAGGGAAGCTCAATCGCTTTGCCGTTGAGTACGCCGCCGGAAACGGGTTTCAACAGAGGCTTCGGCGCGGCCTTGACGGCTGGCGGCTCTGTCTCCATGACCACGGCAGGCTTGTTGCCCGCGCCCGTTCCGCCCGGCATCGAAGTCGAGCTGATTGGGCCAGTCTCAGTGGATTTGTTCAAGGTCGCAATGCCCGTTGACGCGGGGATGATAACGGCTGTCTTCTGTTGATTCGCCTGCGCGGTGGCGGGAGGATTGTTCGCAGCAGTTTGCACGGCAGGCTTTGATGCGGGAGTCGTCGCGGGAGCCGTCGCGCCGTTTGCGGAATCCGGCTGCATCATCTTGGCTAGATTTTCATCCAGATAATAAGAGATTGTGCGATAGGTTACTTCGGTCGGCTCAAAACTCAGCTTGCCGCCTTCGATGACGGCGACGGAAGTGGTCATCTTTGTCCAGTTGCCGACAAAATCATACTCATACGAGTACACTTCCTTGCTCAAGAGCGAGCCGTCCGCGTTGACCAGTGTCATCTCGCTGATGTTGCCCTTCTCGTCGTACTTGTAGACCTCTCTGCCTGTCAGCGTCGCCGCTCCTGCGACGGGAAAGTATGCGTTCTCGATCTTGATGCCCTTGATGTCATAGGCTGCGGTCTCCAGAGGGACGCGCTGTCCTTCAGCTTGCTTGCCGCCTTTGTTCGTCAGCTTGGTCGTCTCTGTGCGGATGCGCCGCACAGGGCCTAGCAGCCCGTCGCGATCCCTGTCCGTATCCGAAAGCGTGCCGGATAAAGTCAGAGAAGGCATCAGTGAGCCGCTTGCCTGCGCCGGGACTGACAGGCTGAGCATCACGACAAACAACGCCGCGAGCGAAATCAGGTTGGTATGTTTCGACATGGTTTTGTGCTCCTGCAAATCATGTATGCGTGAGTGGCCTTAAGCGAGTCTGGATCAAAGGTGAGAAGGGGAAAGGGCGCGGGCTGTAAGCCTTAAAATCCGTAACATTCACACGGTTTCCGCCTGAGCCGCACTTGGACGGCACGACAATATTACATTGCAAAACATCGTTTGTCCAGACAAAACATCCAAAATCACACAATTTAGAATCGCAGGGAAAATTTTAGGGGGTTTTGTTCCCAGAGAGAGAGGTGAAGCTATAGCAAATAAAGAGCTTAAGAGGCAGGCTTCAGCGATTTGCGGTAAGCAGCAGGGCAATCGCGTCAATGATTGGGATGCTGCTCTTGTCTGAGGCTTCGTTGTTGCAGAAGATGGAGAAGGCGAGCAGTTCGCCCTCGCCTGTAATAGCATAGCCTGATAAAGAGCTTGTGTAAGTGAGCGTGCCGGTCTTGGCTACGATGCGCTCTGAGGCCGCGCGCAGGCGCGAGCGCAAGGTTCCATCGCGTCCGGCCACTGGAAGCGAGTCTCGAAAAACACCTGCGGCGGGAGATTTCGTCATCGCGGCCAGCAGCCTTGCGGTCGCTTCGGGCGTCACGAGATTAAGACGCGAAAGACCGGAGCCATCATGCAGCGAGAGGTTTCGAGTCGGCACTCCCGAATTGTCGAGCCACTTGCGAATGACCGCGAGTCCGGCTTCGTCGTCCCCGCGCGTGAGCATCTTGCGCGCGTCTGCGGCGGGAGCCGTCGCGCCCTTCTCTCTACCG
>JACMLC010000072.1 GCA_014379795.1 Pyrinomonadaceae bacterium | reverse complement strand
CGGTTGGATTCGAGAGTTGGCGTGGACTCCCGACGGGCGGATCGTCTATCGCTCGAACGCAGGCGGCACTGCTGAAATCTGGGTGATGAATGCTGACGGCTCGAACCCGAAACAACTCACGACGGGCGCGCACGCGAGCCGCGGGCTTTCAGTCTCGCCGGATGGGCGTTACATCTTCTTCGCCTCCGAACGCGCGGGGCGCTACAATATCTGGCGCGTGGACGCAGACGGCTCGAACCTCAAGCAGTTGACCGGCGGAGACGACGATTTCTACCCGCACTCGACGACTGACGGGCAGTGGGTTGTTTTTCAGCGCGGGGTGCTGGAGCCGAGACTGTGGAAAGCGCCGGTAAACGGCGGAGAACCAGTGCAGTTGACCGAGACGCGGGCGTCTTGGCCTCATGTCTCGCCCGATGGAGAGATGATCGCCTATTACTATCTAGACCCTGACGTGGACAAGTCGCGTTGGAGAATCGGGATCGTCTCATCAAACGGTGGCCCGCCCTTGCAGCGGTTCGACCTTCCACCGACCGTGGCGCCGGCGGGAAGGTTCGTCCGCTGGTCGCCCGACCGCCAATCAATTGCCTACGCCAACAGCGCCGACGGCCTCTCAGACATCTGGCTCCAGCCGCTCGACGGGAGCGGGCCGAGGCGTCTGACCGACTACAAGGCCGAGCAAATCATCGCCTTCGACTGGTCGCGCGACGGTCGCTCACTCGCCTTCGTCCGCGGCGTCGAAACAAGTGATGTCGTTCTCATAGACAACGCCGCTTTGAAGTAATGAATGCGGGTTGCTCTCACGCCTGCCCCTGCAAGATTCGCTTGAGCGTCGAGAGCACGCCCAAATGATAAGCGTTATGGTCTGCGACCAACAGGGCTTCGCGCAGGATGGTCTGTCCCGTGCCGTGCGCGATTGGCGCGAACAAGTTGATGGATGAATCAGATACCAGCTTCTTTATCTCTTCGAGGTCGGCGCGAAACGCCGCGACGCTTTTCTTCCAAGCCTCTGCATCTGCTTGCGCGTCCGGCTCAGGCCAGTAGCCTTCCGGCCATGCTGGAGAAACGTGTGCGGGATTGCGGCTGAATTCCAGTATGTCCACTTGCGCGATACGCATGTGCTCAAGCGCTTGCCACGGCGTGTAGGGAACATGCTCAATCTTTTGATTAACCAGCGCGATGGGAAAATCCGCGACCACCGTTTCAAAGTCAACATGCGCGCCGCCTCCATCCAGCAGATACAACAGATGCTCGCGCAATTTTTGCTCATCGCTCATCAAGGTTCTCCCTCGCTCTTAAATTTAAAGACTGCATCCGCCGCGTCTTTCATCCCGGCATCAAAGGTGCGCTCGATGAAAGTGATGCTGTCTTCGATGTCTATCAACAGCAGAGTCGAAGAGCGCGTCCCGTAAATCGGAGTCCGTATAAAAAGCGGAGACAGCACACGTTCCACCTCGACGCCGACTCCGGTGTCCGGCAGAGCTTGATCTTCGGCTTTTGATTCATCCGCGAGAATAGCAAACAAAGTTTCAGGCTCAACCTCTCCGGCCTGCCGGACTATCTCTGTGAGAGCCTGCTTGCCACGCGACACTTTCGGCCAAGAGGTGTCGAGCAGGTGATTGCTCAAACCGTAAATACCCGGCGCTAAGTCTCTCACGCCCGCGTCTTTGTTTGAATGATAAGCGAGCTGGCGACTGTCTCCGGCAATCAAGTTGAAGCCGTTATAGGTGGATGAAGTTGCGGCTATTCGTTCAAGATAGCTGGCCGGAGATTCCGTTGAGTGCAGAAAATCGCTGACGAGATGCCCTCGCGAGGGCGCGCCTTTTTTAATCTCTGACGGCGCGCGAAAGTTGGTCACGGCTGCGTAGCTTCCGCTTCCGTTGATGCCGAGCCACGTTCCGCCGCGCTTCCTGTCGCG
>JACMLC010000694.1 GCA_014379795.1 Pyrinomonadaceae bacterium | reverse complement strand
TGATGATATAGGAATCGCCGTCGCGCACCGCGCGTGTGCGCAGGTTCGTGGCATCCGACCCGGCCTGCGGCTCTGAGAGGCAGAACGCGCCGAGCTTTTCGCCGCGTGCCAGCGGGAAAAGATATTGATGCTACTGCTCATCCGAGCCGAAGCTCAAGATAGGATAGCAACAAACAGACTTAGTGACGCCGACGATGACACAGACCGAAGCATCCGCGCGGGCGATCTCTTCCAGCGCGAGCGCATAAGCGACCGTGTCGAATCCAGCTCCGCCCCACTCTTCAGGGATAATCATGCCCAGCAGCCCAAGCTCCGCCAAGCCCTTCAATTGCTCATGCGGAAACTTAGCTTGCTCGTCATACTCATGCGCGCGGGGGGCGATCTCGCCCGCCACGAACTCACGCACGGACGCCTGCACCATCCGCTGTTCTTCGGAAAGCTCTAAATCCACGCTCTATTTGCTCCTCCCTCTGTTTGTGTGAAACTAGCATAACAAAAGGTAAAAGGTAAAAGGTAAAAGGTAAAAGTGAAGATGCGAAAAATGCTGTCTTTGCTTTTGCCTTTTACCTTTTTACTTTTGCCTTTACAATACGAGGCGCACGGATATTTTTTGTAAGTGATGAAACCTTTGCTCCTATCGGTGCTGGCGGCGTATGTGGTGGCGGCCATACACGCGATCCTGGCGTTCGTCAATAAACGGCGCGCGTTGGAGCGTGTCTCGCTGGCCGCGCTCGCCATCGGGTTTGCGATGCACACGGCTTCGCTTATCACGGATTGGGCGCAGGACGGGCGGTATCCTCTGTTCGGAATCCGCGAGACGCTCTCTTTTCTGGCATGGACGCTGGTCGCAACATACGGCTTGATCCTTTATCGCTATCGCACGCTGCTCGCCCTTGGCACTTTCACGCTGCCGTTGATTGCGCTCCTGACTTTCTTTGCAAACGTGACGCGCGACAGTAATGAAACGGGCGCGGCTGTGGTCGGCAGCGGCGCATCATGGCTCTTTCCGGTTCACACGACGTTGCTCTTGTTCGCTTACGCCTCTTTCTTCGTCGTCTTTGCGGCGAGCGTGATGTACCTGTGGCAGGAGCGTGAGCTGAAGCGGAAAACCTTCGGCGCGTTTTTTCATCGCCTGCCGTCGCTGACGACCGTCAACGAGATTGCGACCAACGCCGCCGGACTCGGTTTTACACTGCTCACACTCGGGCTGTTGACGGGCATGGTCTGGTCATCGTCACGCGATGGGCGACTCTGGCATAATGACCCGAAAGAGATTTTCGCCGCGCTGACATGGCTGCTATATCTGGGGCTGATACTTTATCGCTCGACGGCTGAGTGGCGCGGGCGCAGGGCTGCATGGCTCGGCGTCGCTGGCTTCGGATTGGTGCTCTGCACATTTTTCGGCGCGCGCCTGTTGGGCGGCTATCACGTTTTCGGGTAAATTAGAAGTACCTGTAAAGCTATGCCACAGAGACACAGAGGTTAAAACAGACAAGGAAATACCTGCACGGAATTTATTTTATCTAGGCTCTGTGTCTCCGTGTCTCTGTGGCTTTCTATCAGGCGGATGAATTTTGTGACAGATTGCAATCCAAGCGCGTCTAATTAGACGTATTCATGTTTGATTGCGAAGAAACAGCCAGCGTTTCAAGTAAATTGGCTTTGCGTTGAACCCCCAAGCTTATGTCAATCGTTCTCGTCGGACTCAATCATAAAACCGCGCCGGTGGCCGTGCGTGAGCGTCTCGCGTTTACGGACGCAGCCTGCGGCGAGAGCCTGCGCGCTCTGGTGGACGGCGAGATTGTGCGCGAAGGCTTGATTGTCTCGACCTGCAATCGAGTCGAAGTGCTGGCGGCGGTGGAACAGGCAAAAGGAGTGGACGCGGCCTCGCATATCGCAGACTTTCTCAGCTCGACGCGCTCGATTTCCGGGACGGATTTTAGCAAGCATCTCTACAGCCATGCGGATGACGAGGCTGTCCGCCACATTTTTCGCGTCGCTTCCTCGCTCGATTCGATGGTTGTCGGCGAAGCGCAGGTCTTGGGACAGGTGCGCCGCGCTTATTCTCTGGCCGTCGAAGCAGGGACAGCCGGACGCGTGCTCAATCGGCTGGTGCATCATGCTTTTCATGTCGCCAAACGCGTTCGCACGGAAACGGGCATCGCTTCCAACGCGGTTTCAATCAGCTACATGGCGGTTGAGTTGGGGCGCAAGATTTTCGGGTCGCTCAAAGACTCCACAGTGCTGCTGGTCGGAGCAGGCGAGATGGCAGAGCTGGCCGCGCGCCACCTGATTAACGCTGGAGCTTCGCGCCTGCTCGTCGCCAATCGCACGATGGAAACGGCGCAGAATTTCGCAAACGAATTTGAGAGCGAAGCTATCGGCATGGAAGAGCTTCCAAAGTATCTCCCACAAGCGGACATCGTCATCTGCTCGACGGGTGCAAGCGATTATGTCATCACGCGGCAGATGGCGCGCGAGGCGCACAAGCAGCGTCGCCAGCGTCCGGCCTTCTTCATAGACATCAGCGTCCCGCGCAATATTGACCCGGCCATCGGAAAACTCAGCAACCTCTTCGTCTTTGACATAGACGACCTCGAAGCCGTCATCACCTCGAACATCCGCGAGCGCGAGCGCGAAGCGGAGCGCGCCGAACTGATTATCGAATCAGAGTTGATGCAGTTTCAGCAATCCCTGCGCGTGCTCGACATAGGCCCACAGATCGGCGCGCTCAGGCAAAAGATGCACGAGATCGCGCGCGCGGAGCTTGAGCGACAGCGTCAGCGTTTAGGAACGCTCACGCCCGAACAGGAGCGCGCCATCGAAAACCTGCTCATCTCCACCGTCAACAAAATTTCTCATCCGGTCATGCACCGCATGCGCCGCTCTTACAGCGCGGGCGATGAGGAAAACATGCACGTCTGGCGCGACCTCTTCAATCTCGAAGCTCCTACAGAGGAATGAAATCCCCGTTGATTATCGGCTCGCGCGGCTCGCGCCTCGCGCTCTGGCAGGCAGAGTGGGTCAAGTACGTTTTGGAAGCGCGCCATCCGCATTTAGAAATCCGTATCGAAATCATCAAGACTTCGGGCGATGTGTTGAACAACGTTTCGCTCTCAGTCATCGGCGGGCAGGGAG
>JACMLC010000693.1 GCA_014379795.1 Pyrinomonadaceae bacterium | reverse complement strand
GAAGCAGCCACTGAAGAACCGCAACACACCAGCGCCTGAAAACAGTAATGAGTGATGAGTAATGAGTGATGAGAGAAATGCTATTGCTTCTTCTCATCACTCATTACTCATCACTCATTACTTATTTACTCGAATGAATTTCAACGAATCTCTTGCATACCTTCTGAGCCTCGGGCATGAAACGCTGGCGATGAAGTTCGGGCTGGAGAATACTGAGCGGCTGCTGAATGCTCTGAGACATCCCGAACGTCTCTTTTTCAAAATCCAGATTGCGGGCACGAACGGCAAAGGCTCAACCGCCGTGATGCTTGACCACATCACGCGCGCGGCGGGTATCCGCACTGCGCTTTACACCTCTCCCCATCTCGTCTCGATAACCGAACGAATGCGATTCGATGGGCAGGAGATTGACCCACGCGATTTCGCGCGTCATGCGACCAAAGTGCGAGACGCGGCGCAAGCGTTGGTTGCAGCAGGAGCGCTTCCGGCATTGCCGACATTCTTTGAGCATCTGACGGCGATGTTTTTCGTTGGTTGCACAGGCGCGCGGGCGGAGCTGGCGATTCTTGAAACGGGCTTGGGCGGAAGGCTGGATGCGACGACGGCGACCAATCCGCAGATGGTTGCGATCACGCCCGTTGCGCTCGACCATCAGGAATATTTGGGCGGGACGCTTGAAGAAATTGCAGGTGAGAAGGCTGCTATTATTCGTCCCGGCACAATTGCCGTCATCGCGCCGCAGCCGCCGGAAGTTTTAAATGTCATTCTCAACCGCTGCGCAGAATGCGGCGTGCAACCCGTTCATGCTGATTTTGAAACTAAAGTCACCGGCGCAGACGCGCGTGGACGCCTGCGTGTCACTTTCAAAACCCGTCACGAAATTTACGAGGACGTGTGGTTGAGCTTGCCCGGTCGCCATCAAATCGTCAATGCCGCCGTCGCTCTCGCAATTACAGAGGCATTGATCGAGCGCGGTTTTAAGATTTCCCATCAAGCAATCCGTGACGGGCTGGAAAGCGCGTCGCATCCCGGAAGGCTTGAATGGCGCGAAGGCGTGCCCGCGTTTTTGTTTGACGGCGCGCACAACATTGCCGGAGCGCGTGCGCTCGGCGATTATCTGAACGAGTTCGTCAAAGCGCCGCTCACAATTATCTTCGGCGCGATGCGCGATAAGGATTTGGCGTTGATGGCAGAGGCTCTCTTTCCTGCCGCAGAGCATTTGATCTTGACCGAGTTAGACAACGCGCGCTCTGCGACGAGAGAGATGCTGGCACAGCTTGCTTCTCATCATCCAAACATGAGCCGTGTTATCTTGACCAGTAATGTGAGCGAAGCTTTGCGTGCGGCGATGTCGCAGACAGAGCCTGTGGGAGTCATCTGCGTGACCGGCTCGCTCTATTTGATAGGCGAAGCGCAGGCCCTTTTGCATCGCGTGCCTGACGAGATTTATGCAACCTGAGAACAGAAGCGCAAGACTCATCAGCATTGACGCGCTGCGCGGGATAGCCGCGCTCGGCGTCGTGCTGTATCACGCGGTCGGGCAATACAAGACTCCCTCCGAAGGCTTCTTTAATTATCTCGCGCTCCCCTTTCATCATCTTTTCACGAACGGCTATGTCGGCGTCTTTCTCTTCTTTGTCATCTCAGGCTTCTGCATACACCTACAGTGGGCCAGAGCGCGTGCCGCAGGCGTCGAGTACAAGATCAACTTTCGTGCGTTCTGGAAACGACGCTTGCGCCGCCTGTATCCGCCTTACCTGATCGCGTTCGCAATTTATCTGGTGGTCGCAGCCTATACGAGCGGGATAGACCTCACGCATTTCTTCGTTTATGACGTGGTGATGCACCTGTTGATGCTGCATAACTTAGACCCGCATACCTGCTATAGCATCAACGGCGTCTTCTGGACGCTGGCGATTGAAGAGCAATTATATCTAGCTTATTTCCTGCTCCTCTTTATACGCACGCGCTGGGGCTGGACGAGCGCGCTTATCGCCTGCGCGCTGGCAAGAGTCGGCTGGTATTTGTTGAGCTACTTCGCTTACAGAATATTCGAGATCGGCATTCCCGTTCCCGAAGCCGCTGCCTCGCACTGGCTGACGTGGGCTTTGGGCGCGCTCAGCGTAGAGGCTGCGGTCGGATTAATAAAACTGCCCGCATGGTGTCGAGACATGCGGCTCGGAACAGCCGCGCTCGTAGCCGCCGCCGCGCTGAGCTATGCGCTGCCCATCATGGACCAGCAGGGGCTTGCGCATCGCATCGGCTGGCTCATGCTTCATCCGATCTGGGGTTTAGGGTTTTTTATTTTAGTCAACCGGTTTGTCAAAGCCGAGATGAACTGGCGCGAGTTGTTCACCATCCCGCAATGGATTAACGGCTTGGCCTATGTCGGCGTCTTTTCATATTCGCTTTACCTGACGCACCAGCTTGTCATTATGGCAGCATGGAGATTCATCATCCCCGAACTGCACCCGATGCTGAATAACATCCTTGTCATCACGCCCGCGTCCATCATCTTCGCGTGGATTTTCTTCTGCTACGCCGAGAAGCCGTATATGAAACCGGCCACTCAAAAAGCCGCGCAGCTAAATACCGAAACAGTGACGCCTGCGCAAGATACTGCGTCAGCATAAGGCAAAACTAAACCACTCTGCACTGAAAGTGCAGAGATTTGACCGATGACTGAAAGTCCAGCTATTCCAAGATGAAGGTTTCAGTCTCTTTATTGGAGGCTTCTCGATGATG
>JACMLC010000007.1 GCA_014379795.1 Pyrinomonadaceae bacterium | reverse complement strand
CTTTTGACCTTGCCTGGCATCGCAACGGCTACCTTTACGTGCCGACCAATGGCTCTGCCTCCGGCGGCTCGACGCCTGCGACTCCCAGTCCATTCTTTCCTCCATACACTCCGCGGATAGATCAAAGCACCAACGGCGCTTACTTCGGGCCGCAAGTTCCCTCGCTCTCAGCAGTCAGCCAGACGATGAACGACTACCTGTTCCGCATCGTGCAGGGCGGCTACTACGGCCATCCTAATCCGGCGCGACATGAATACGTCTTGAACGGCGGCAACCCGACTTCCGGCAACGACCCGGCGCAGGTGAACGCGTACCCTGTCGGGACGCTGCCCGACCGCAACTGGCGGGGCGCGGCCTTCGACTTCGGCCAGCACTATTCGCCCGACGGCATCATCGAGTACAAGAGCAATGTGTTCGGCGGCGCGCTCGTCGGCAAGCTCTTGGTTGTGCGTTACAGCGGCGGCGACGACATCATCGTCCTCACGCCGGGGCTGAACGGCGACATCATCAACTCGCAGACCAACATCTCCGGCTTCACGGGTTTCACAGACCCCCTAGACCTGATTGAAAATCCAGCCAACGGCTTTCTTTATCTCGCGGAATACGGCGGGCAGAAAATCATCTTGCTGAAACCTGTCCCGCCCACCGCTCCGGCAGCGCCAACTAATTTGACTGCCACGGCCAGCTCCAGCAGCCAGATCAATCTCTCGTGGTCTGACACAGCCAACAACGAAAGCGGCTTCCGTATCGAGCGCAAAACGGGCGCGGGCGGCACGTATGCTGAAATCGCCACGGTCGGCGCGAACGTGACGAGCTACAGCAACACTGGCCTTGCCGCTTCGACCACCTACTTTTATCGCGTGCGCGCTTACAACGCGACGGGCAATTCCGCTTATTCAAATGAAGCGAACGCGACGACCAACGCGACGCCACCGCCCGCGAACGGCACTGGCTTGCGGGGTCAATACTACGACAACACAAACTTTACGACTCTCAGGCTGACGCGCACCGATGCGACAGTAAATTTCAACTGGGGCAGCGGTTCACCTGCCGGGAATATTGGCGCGGACACTTTCTCAGTGCGCTGGACGGGTCAGGTGCAAGCCCGCTTTTCGCAGACTTACACTTTCTACACGACCTCTGACGACGGCGTCAGGCTCTGGGTCAACGGCGTGCAGCTCATCAATAACTGGACGAACCACAGCGCGACGGAGAATAGCGGGACGATCACGTTGGCGGCGAATCAAAAGTATGACATCACGATGGAGTACTACGAGAACACAGGCTCTGCGGTGGCGAGGCTCTCATGGTCGAGCGCCAGTCAGGCCAAGCAGATCATCCCGCAGATTCAGCTTTATCCAAGCGTCACCGTGCCCGGAGCGCCAACCAATCTGACGGCCAACGCCGCCTCGTCCAGCCAGATCAATCTCGCGTGGACTGACAATGCCAATAATGAAACCAGCTTCCGCATCGAACGCTCCACCAACGGCTCTACCTTTACGGAGATCGCCACGGTCGGCGCGAACGTGACGAGCTACAGCAACACCGGCCTTGCCGCTTCGACCCTTTATTACTATCGCGTGCGCGCTTCCAACAGCGGCGGCAACTCGGCCTATTCCAACACGGCCAGCGCTACCACACAGGCCGCGACGGCAACAATCTATGAAGCGGAGAACGCGACAATCGTCGGGGCGGTCTTCGCAAATAATCAAACCGGCTACACTGGAACCGGTTTCGTTGACTATCTGAACCCGACCGGGGATTACATCGAATGGACAATCAGTGTGCCTGCCGCCGGAAACTACACGCTCGATTTCCGCTACGCCAACGGCTCGACCGCCAACCGACCGCTTGAGCTAAGAGTGAATCAAACGGTGGTCAACGGGAGTCTTCCTTTCACGCCAACCGCGAGCTGGGCGACGTGGAGTATTTCGGGGATGCCCGTGTCTCTCAATGCAGGAGTCAACACCATCAGGCTGACCGCAATCGGATCAAGCGGGGCGAATATTGATTCCTTAACGGTCAGATGATGGAAAAGCATCGTTGGTGCTGGAATCGGACTGGATGATTGATTAACGCCACTTACACAAATTCCAGATAGCTCCCGCAAAGCCCGATCTGATGAGAAATGGTAATTGGAAAAAGCATCTAGTCCCAATCATTATGCTCACAGGAGTAGCAACCCTATTGCTTAGCCTGTTGCTCGGCGGCTTCATTGTGTATCAATGGGCGCTTGCTTGTGAGGCTTCTGCGGCGTCTCTGGCGCTGCTTGTATGCTACGTGCGTTATTATCATCATGATTCGCGCGAATCTAAGTGGCCTCCCCTCTTGCCTCTGTCTGTGATCGGTGCCTCCGGCGGGGCAAAGAGTTTCTTTGTCGCGACAGGCAAGGATACGCCGTTGGTAGTAGTGGTCATATTGTTGGCAGCAGTAGTCTGGTTCCTTGTCTCATCGTGGAAGATATGGAAGGCAGAGCGAGGCATCATCGGGTAAGGATAGTGTATGGGACACACCACGCCTAGCAACACATTGAACCGGAGCGGAAGCAGCATTATGCGTATGCTGCCTTCCGCTCCTGCATGTGTCCCGCCTTTAGGGTAAGCTCACGGGCGCAACACCGGCGGCGTCGGGACGACCACACGCTTCGGCGGAGTGCGCTGCAACTGCTCCATCAAATATTTCACGGCAGCTTCGAGCGTGGGGTCTTCGCCCCGTGCGAGCGCATCCGGCGTATCAACCACTTCCACGTCCGGGTCAACCCCGACGCCTTCGACCGCCCAGCGGCCTTCGAGGTCAAAGAAGCGAAAAGTCGGCGGGCTGAGGCTGCCGCCGTCTGCGAGTTGCGGATTGCCTGAGAGACCTATCAGTCCGCCCCATGTCGTCGTGCCGAAGATGCGACCCAAACCACGCTCACGAAAGTAATACGGAAACGCGTCGCCGCCGGAACCGGCATAGCCGTTGATGAGCATCGCTTTCGGCCCGCTGTGCGCGAACAGGGGCGTCGAATATGCTCCCGTCCCGCGCCGCGCCCAGTAACTAAGAGGCTTGCGGTCGAGCAACTCGATCATCCTGTCCGGGATGAAACCGCCGCCGTTGTAACGGTCATCAATCACGAGCGCGTCTTTACTCGCCTGCGGATAGAAGCCCTTGAATAATTCCCTGTTACCCTCGACCGCAGTATTGGGCACATGTATGTAACCGATGCGACCGCCCGAGAGTTTGTCTACGAGCGCGCGACGTGATTGCACCCAGTCGAGGTAACGCAAATTAGCTTCGTTCCTGACAAGACGCACGCGCTCGTCATGCGCGCCCGCGAGGTTCGGACTGTTGTTGAGCGAGAGCGTGACGACGCGCGTCGCTTTGCCTTCAAGCAGCTCGAAAAAATTCTTGACGCCGCGCGTCGAGCGACCGTCAACCGCGAGGATAAAGTCGCCAACCTTAGCGCGCACGCCCGGCTCTGTGAGCGGCGAGCGAAAGCTCTCCTGCCAATTCTCGCCGGGAAAAATTTTCGTGATCTTAAAATAGCCGGACGCATCAAGCTCGATTTCCGCGCCGAGCTGCCCGCCATCCGTGCGCCTTACGCGCGGCGGGTCGTCCCCTCGATTCGTATAAACGTGTCCCGCCATCAACTCGCTGCCCATCTCTGTGAGCAAAAAGTCGAGGTCTTCGCGATGCGCCAGAAAGGGCACGAGCGCGCCGTATTTGTCCCGGATAGCGCGCCAGTCAACGCCGTGCATGTTCGGGTCGTAGAACCAATCGCGCAGGATGCGCCATGCGTCCGTGTACTCCTGCGCCCACTCTGCCTTCGGATCAATCTTCATCATCATGCCTTCAAGCTTCAGCAGACCTGCTTCCGGCTTCTGGCCGGGCGCGACCGGCGCGATGCCATAATTATCGCGCGCTTGGAAGATGATCTGTTTGCCATCCGCCGACAGGTCATAATCCTGTATCCCGTCAATGATGGCCTGTTCGGCTTTCGTTTCGAGATGATAAAGCGAGAGCTTGCCGGGGCCTGAAAGATAAAGCACGCCGTCGGGAGTGGCGGACAAGCGGCGATAATTACTGGCCGGGCCGGGAATGGCGCGCACGCGATCCTCGAAATTCGCGAAATCAATCTTGACGTTGACGGACGAAGGCATCTTTTTATCTTCAGGCTTGGTGGACGGCTGCGCGCCAGCCTGTTCCGCTGTGGGTGTGGGCGTCGCCTGTGCGGTTGGCGTTGGCATAGCTTGCGGCGAGGGCTGCGCCTTCCCTCCCTGCGACGGGGGAGGCTGTGCCTGATTGGGCGGCGGCGTCAGAGGGGTCTCCTGCGTCTTGAATCTTTCCTCATCGCTGGTTGGCAAAAAGAGCGCAGGCCCGTCCGCCGCCAGAATGCCGACATAGACGCGCGTCGGGTTCGTGTAGAGATAATTAAACTCCCAACTGCTGAACGTCAGGTTGAAATCCCGGTTGGAAAGAAAGTAGAGATAGCGTCCCTTCGGGTCAAAGATGGGTGTGGTGTCGCTTGTCACCCCGCCTGTGAGTTTTTGCGTCTTGCCGCTCGCGAGTGAGTAGACCCAGATTTCCGAGAACTGATTCTCGCCGAGTTTGGTGTAGGCTATCCAGCGACTGTCCGGCGCCCAACTGTAATAAGTGATGTCGTTGCGCGTGCTGCGATCAACCTCGACGGTCTTGCCGTTTGCGACCTCGACGTAGCGCAGGCGTTGCTTTTTATCACCATAAGCCAGCAAACGACTATCAGGCGACCAGACGACCGGGAAACGCCAGATGTCACCGTCCGTCGTCACGCGCCGCTCAACGCCTGTGCCGTCACTTGGACGCACATAAATTTCATACTCGCCCGAACGGTCTGAAAGATATGCGACAGAGCGTCCATCGGGCGACCAGACGGGCGACAGCTCGCGCACGCCTTGCGAGTCTGTGAGGTTGCGCACCTCTCCCTCTTTGGCCGGCGCGGTGTAGATGTCACCACGCGCGTCAAAGAGCGCACGCACGCCGCTCGGCGAGAGCGAGAAGCTTTGGATGTTAGGTTTCACATTCTGAAAATACGCGACCGTTTCCGGAAAATCTCCGAAGACTTTGATGGGCACCCGCTCCGCTTTGTCGCTCTTCGTGTCGAGGCGATAGAGATAGCCGCCCGCTTCATAAACCAATGCGTCGCCGGAACCGCTCGGCCACCACACATCGTAATCCGTATGGCTCGTCACCTTACGCGTCTGCTTTGTCCGCGTGTCGTAAGCAAAGACGTTCATCGTCCAATCGCGGTCGGAGAGATAATAGATCGTGTCGCCGAGCCAGACTGGAATCATGTCCTGAGCACGTGTATTCGTGATCTGCTCGGAAGTGTTGCGCTTGAGGTCATAAATCCACACATCCGGCGATTGCCCGCCGCGATAACGCTTCCAGCCACGGAACTCGTTCGAGATCGGAGTGAAAGCGACCTTGCTGCCGTCTGGCGAATAGCTCGCACCGCCGCTTTCCGTGATCGCCAGCGGCTTCTCCATCCCTCCTTCAAAGGGAACAAGAAAGGGGCGACCGAGCCTATCGCTCTGTGGCACGCGGTTGGCGCGGAACAGCACGTTCTTGCCATCGGGCGTCCACCCGAGGATGCGATTATCAAAGCCGCCGCGCGGCGGCAACAGACCTACGTCGTTACGATATGTCAGTTGGCGCGGCTCGCCGCCGTCCACCGCAATTACAAAAACCTGACGCGTGCTGTTGTACTCACCTGAGAAGGCAAGCCAACGACCATCGGGCGAAAATTTCGGAAAGAGTTCCTGCCCCGGATGCGAGGTGAGGCGTCTGGCCGTTCCACCGGAAGCAGAAACTGTCCAGATGTCTCCAGCGTAAACAAAAGCAATGATGTCATCATGTACATCAGGATAGCGTAGCAGCCGCGCAAGGTTGTCAGCCTGTGGCTGCCCTGCGAAACCGGAGAGTGCGTAAAGTGCCGCCCAGCACAAGAGCAGCACACTTAGGAAGAGAGACCTGTACATTTGTCGTAGACTCCTAAGGAAGAGAGCTTATTAAGACGTTGAATTTAATAATAACACGCGAACCCTAACCCCACGTGACGCTCTGGGATTTGCGCGCACAGCTCGGCGTGACCATCGCTACAGTAAGCCCCCCTTATTGTAAGTCGCCCACCCACAGCAGATTTCTTTTCAATCGAGTCGCTTCCAGCGCCCGGTAGAATTTCTCGTCCGCCGTCACGAATTCACAATTGAGACTCAAGGCCAAAGCCAGATAGGTCCAATCATAAACTGTTTGACCGGACAACACTGCTCCGGTGTAAGCGGCTGACAGAAGGTTCGTATGTGGAATGGTGACGACTCCGGCGGCTTGAAAGGCTTTGATGATCTTATTGCCTTCGGCTTCGGTCAACTCAGCACGGCGGACTTTCTTCCAGATGATATTGCCCACCTCCGGCAGAATTAATTCCGGGGCGAATAGCTCATGCTGCGTATCGAGAAGAAGTTCGGCTTCATCGCTGTACTGTTCGGGCACGTACCACTTGACGGCAGCGCTCGCGTCAACGACGTAGATCATCTGTCTCTATCCTCGCGGAGAAGCAACGCGCTATCAGTGTGAGGGCGACCGCCCAACTCACGCTTGATCTTTGCGGCGACCTGCCGGGCATCAATCGCCTGCTTTCGTGCAGCCTCGTTAAGAATAGTCTGCAATTCAGATTGTAGTGAACGGTTATTGGCCTTGGCCCGGATTTTCAAAACGTCCAGAACAGAAGGTTCTAAGTCTCTCACTAAGACATTGGGCATGACTCATGTTCTCCTTACTGAATTGATAGCATAATGATAGCACGAGCGGGGGTACAGGCTCAACAAGAAATCCAAAACCACCTATAGCAATTTGCGATTGGATGTAGCCGTTTAAGCAAAGCATCCTGTCAGAACCGCCTGCGGTAGCGGGCGGGTCTTCAACATGGAAGACCCGCCCGCTACCGCAGGCGGTTCTGCCCTGTGGCTACTCAATCGCAAACCGCTATAAATGGAAGGATTGCTGTAGGTCGAATACAAACCTAACCTTGTTTGCGGATAAGTGAGTTAGTGAGGTCGGGTCGTTAGCGGTCAACCTTCAAAGAGAATCGCAAACGGATGTAATGAGATTACAGACAAGCTTCACGGGCGCAGTCCGAGCAGAGCCAGACTTTAATATTTCTGGCATCAGACCAGAAGAACGGCCCCACTTTGCGCGATAAGCTCATGGCCGCCTCGCCACGGAGTGACTGGAGGGCTTGGATAAAACTCTGGCCGGAATAGAAATGACCACTAATCTCTGACGATCTATGGATGCACTCGCGCTCACGCACGACTTCCTGCTCATCTAAAAGTTGACTGCTCATGGAACATCATTGCCCTTTGCTCTCTGCCGGAAATGGACACGGAGTAGGATAACACAAGCAGAAGCAAAGATAATGAATAAGGTTCCACAAACAAGACTATGCACAATTTAATTTTAACGAAATCAGTGCATCCGCAATGCGAAGATTTCGTGCGCTCTATCAAGCCCTGTCTTTAATGTTCGACTTTAACAGGAGTTCTCCCTCAATTTTCACCGGAACCTCCTCGACAGAACCTTGTTTGAAAATGAAGGCTCGTAATTCCCACTGATGACGCGTATCCGGATTAAATGCGAAAACCACATGCGCGCACTCCCAGTGTTGGGCGAAGCTGAGGTCTTCGGGCGAAAGATTTGCTCCGCCCCATGGGTGAGAATGGAAAATCGCCAGCAGCTTCAGCCCCGCCTTTTTGATGGCTCGTTCTGCTTGAAATTGTTCGTAAGGGTCGGCAAGAAACCTACCGAGAGGAGCGATATTGCGTAGAGGCAGGACTGATTTTACTGTACCCCCTGCTTCACCTGCCAATAATCCTATTGCCTCTTCCGGGCAGACCTGTGTTGACAGTTCCTCAATTTCTCGGAAGAGGTCTTCGCTCAAGTGTAGCGCCATATCCCAATCAAGCAATCAGCGAGACACAAACTGCATATGCGCCGGGTCTGGACGAAAGTGCGTGTCCTCCCAACTCCACAACTCATGACAAACAGCGTGACAGACCACCGCTGTTAAATCATCTGCGTCATAAATCCGTAGCCCGACCTCGGGAGAAAAAGTACAGACATAATCTTTACCGTTTTCTCCCACCAACGCCATTGCTATCGGTTCCGCATAGCTTACATGGCGACGTTTCGAGTCTCTATCAGGCTCCAGGTTTGCCGCCTCGAATCGCATGAGCAAAGGAGGAACATACCGGATGCGCTGCGGGTCTACTATTTTTCCGGGATACGCCTGAGCAATGTGTTTTGGGAGAAGTCTGGGCCGAAATCCGCTAAACGTCCCGAAGACCCTTTGCCCGGATGAATCAAGGGCTAAATTGATCGGGAGCCAGGTGTGCCCTTCCGATGTTTGTGCCGGGTCATAAGGACGCGAGAAGACTGATAGCGAGCGTTTGTTCTTTCGATATTCATAGCGCATCACAGAACCATAGTTGATGGCCTCTACAACCATGCCGGAATAATGGTCGCACACTCGCTCGGCTTGCTCTCCATAGAGATTCTCGCCATGAGTTTCCTCTGCCACGTCGGCCTGCTTATAATTAGCGAAGAGAACAAAGCCATCGCCACCGGCGGAATCAACTTCGAGATGTGAAAGCGCGATGCCTTCCAATTCCTCCAACCCGGGCAATAATTCTGCCGCGAGTGTCTGTTGGGTCTCATCCAGTTCAATCATCCAGATTGTCGAGCGCGGCATAGGTAGAACTCTATGCTCGGCTTGTTCCTGTAGTCTGGAATGAGGGGCCAAAGATTCCAGCAAAGCCCCCGTTCTAAGTAAGCCCACATAACGCCGACCTTCCATCTCAAAATAAAAAGCGGAGTGGAAATTCGCCGTTTCTAAATCAGCATCCGCCAGCGGCGGCGTGATGTGCCAGAGACGCTCGCCGCCGGTACGTGTGTCTATTTGAATGAGGGAAAGTTGACAGGCTTTCACAGGATTGTCAGCCTGTTCGCTCTGGAATAATGATTGGTGGAAATAGGCGTACCTCCTATCCAGACTCCAAGCGAAGTGCGCGGTGGTGCTGATCTGCGGGCGCTGCTCGTCGCGCTCCAGAAAACGCAGTACCCTCGTCGGCTGCCACGTTTCTAAATCTACTTCAAGCGGCGCGCCAAACAACAGGTTAGTAGCCCACACCCGACCGCCCGCGATGTTAATCCCGTGGTTCGGTTGCGTCTCGTAAAAAGGGGTCGGCGCGACCGACGGTTCAAGCAGTTGTTCCCCCAGAGTCTTGGGGAGATGCAGACCTCCTCCTTGAGGATCAACTGATAGAACCGTGGCTGTCATCCGACCCGGTTTGCCGGGAGTTAGGTCTATGCGCACCAGATCGGCCTGCGAATCGTGCCAACGCGAAAAGACGGAATGGTCTTTGTTCCTGCGATTGCAAGCAACCACCAGACTCCCTGCTAACAATGCAGGGATTTCGCCTCGCACATGAAAGTCGTAATTACTAATGTTCCCACTCATCTGCCTTGCCTCCTCCTTTAGTCGCCAGCCGATTCCGCCGAAACGTTCGGGCCGCGTAATCCATCCTTCGGACTGACTCCGGCGAAACGCCTGAGATAATAATTCTGATAACCGATCTCGACTTTGGATTCGGCCACGAGCGGCAGGTGTGGATGGGAAATTCTTGAGGGCTTAATTGTCAACAGGGTTTCCACATGGATGGTTTCCGGGGCTAAACCGCCAAACAAAGGTTTGTCCATCCACTCGATGACTTTGGAGGGAAACTGCATCATCAGACAAGCCCCTGCCATCAGAGCCGGCGCTTTAAGATCCTTTGATGGCCTCGCCGGCGCATACATGTCGTTCTGGACGACATAGCCTTCAGCGAATTTTCTCATCATGTGTTCGAGCGTGCTGGGGAAACAGCCCGAATCATGCAGCAAGAGCCAGAAGACGAGGTCTCGTGGTGTATAAAAGAGACCGTAGTTGTAGAAATCAACCGCTTGCGGCTTGGTCTCAAGTCGGCGGTATTCCGGTAGGTCCAGCAACCCGTCACTGCCCAGTTGAAGATTCACCGCATCGAGCAAATGAGAATTTGTGACTTTGAGCCGAGCGTCAGAACGAATTGGCCCCATGAGGTTGAAATGACTACCGACCCCTCCCATAATCAGCCGTCCAACCCGCGTTATCATCTGACCGTCGTGAATGTGCACTAACTCTTTGGCTATCACGTCAGCCGCTTGGTCAGGCGCAGCGAAGGCTTCGGGAACAGCCTTAAAATCCCACTTATTATCTTCGAGCCTTTTGACCTTTTTTTCTACCTCACGAACCAGCTTGACGAAGTCTGGCCCCTCAACCGAGGGACGCTTCACCTGCATTCAATACATCCACCCGCCAGCGATGGGTTTGTACTCCTGCGCCAACCAGCGAGCAAAGTCCTCATCGCAGGGAGCACAGTTTAGCGGCTCAACAAAAGCTCTGGCATTCACGCTAGTTTTCATGATTTTCTCCTTTTAGGCTTGTCAGCCTCAGACGGTGGTTTGTCGGAAGTAAAAACAGGAGCGAGGAAAGGTAGAAATTTAATTCACGCTCAGGTTCAATCAATCATCAAAGCGTTGAATTGATCGCAAACTTGGCGCTTACTTCTAAGTGGTTGCGGTTACGGCTAACTTTTCGAACGACTAAACGGTCAGCAGGTTTTGAGAATCACGTTTGAGAGTTAATGAAAGTTTTGCCAGCTTTCAATTACAATGACAGCGTCAGAGGCACCCATTATAGATAGCATAAACATGATGTCAATGTTTATTGAGATGGTCAAGTTT
>JACMLC010000692.1 GCA_014379795.1 Pyrinomonadaceae bacterium | reverse complement strand
GTTGTAAGTTCCGATTTAGGCCAAGCAACACGCGAGTAAGATCGGAAAACTCTTTTAGAAGCTTCTTACTCTTTGGCGGCGCGCTTACTTTCACAGTTACATTTAGCTCTGTAACAACAGTCTCGAAAAGACTATAAGCAACTATCTCATAAGCTTTATCTATGCTTCGTCGGATGCCAGATTGTTTGACGAACAAATCTAAGAGCGCGGATAGTTGAAAAGTCTCCGGCGTCGCGGCTTCAATGGCCGCAATGATGCTCGCCACCGTTCCTTGTCGCTCGCTATAGCGCATGTAAATGTACCTTTCGACCGCACCGTTAGTTTTTTTGTTTTCTCGGTCGAGGATAGCGAGCATATCTGGAGGCATCGCAGTAGGATTCCACACGTCATGTTGATAGCGCGCGGAAGAGGTCGAGACTTTACCGGAGAGCCGGAGCGTTATAGCGTCGCGCCAGCGCAAAGAAGGATTACTGTATGTATCAGGTTCAAGCAGGCGCACGTCGCCCGCCGTGCGCGAGCGATATAGGACTTCGGCTATATGTATGGGTTTATAAAGATCAACTCTGCCAATGTTGATGATGTAATCCAGCCGTTCTTTGGCTGCGGCGATAGACATGATTTGTTGTCTCAGGGAAAGAAGTTACAGGGGTCATCATGCGAACAAAGGCTCTTGGACGGCGTAATCTGCGCTTTCAATTCGCGCTTGATATATCGGCTTGCTATTTAAAGCGTCTAGGACGGAGCGAATGACTGCGGCCACGCATGGGACGGCGACGCTATTGCCCGCCTGCTTGCGGGTCGCCTGATACCCACAAACGATTTCGTAAGAGTTCGGGAAGCCTTGCAGTCTAAGCATTTCACGTTCAGTCAATCGGCGCTCTCCATTCACTAATAAATAGTTATATGAAGCGCCAGCGCGTAAAGCGCACGAATAAGGCAAAGGGCTGATGTTACCGCCCTTGTTTTCATGCCAGATAGTGAGATCGCCCGGTTTTTTCTTCTTAGCTGAGACGCTTTCCAATCTGTTCCGGCGTATTTTTTCAGAGGCGTAATAAAACTCTGGCACGTCAATCTCTAACACTTCACTTAATGGCTTCATCGGCATGCCGCCTGTGGGCCATTTGTGATTGCGAGGCTCACGGAAGCCGACTATAAAAATTCGCTCTCGCTTCTGCGGCAAACCGAAATCGAGCGCGTTCAAGATTCGATAATCCGCGTGATAACCTAAGTTGCGTAAAGTTTCCATGATGCGGTAGAGCGTGCGCCCTTGATTATGGCTCCGCAGTTGTTTGACGTTCTCCAAGACAAAAGCGCGAGGGCGTTTCTCTTTTAGAATCCGGGCAACATCAAAAAACAGCGTGCCGCGCGTGTCTTCAAATCCGCGCTGGTCGCCGCAGATGCTGAACGCTTGACAGGGGAACCCGGCAAACAGAATGTCGTGGTCAGGTATATCTCGCTCATGAATCTTTGTAATGTCGCCGTGCGGACGCGCCTTAAAATTAGCTTCGTATGCGTCCTGTGCATCCGGGTCTATCTCGCTTGAAAAGACGCACACAGGCTCAACGCCTCGCTCATCGCAGGCGATCTGCGCGGCGATGTGGAAACCACCTATACCGCAAAATAGGTCTATGAACTTTAACTCGTTAGCTGAATCCACTAGCACAGCAGTTCCATCTTTTTTTTCTTGACGTTTTTTATTTCGAGACATTGTACATTGATAAATTTCGGCTCCGGCCTTTATTGTAGCGGATAAGCGAGAGTTTGAACCATCCCCGAAATCTACGCCAGTTTAGGTTTGAGTTATGGACGTTTACAACGCTAAAACACGAAGTGCGGTGATGCGCGCCGTTAAGTCAAGGAATACTAAGCCAGAAATCAAAGTTCGACAACTGCTCCATCGCGCTGGCTATCGTTTCAGGCTTCACAGAAAAGACCTTCCGGGCAAACCGGATATTGTGTTTCCCGGTAAGCGGGTGGCTATTTTCGTACATGGTTGCTTTTGGCATCAGCATGCCGGATGCTCTTATGCTGACAGACCATCATCTAACAGCGAGTATTGGACAAAAAAATTAAATCGAAACGTGGAGCGCGATAAAGCAAACCTTGCCGCATTGGAAAAAGCAGGCTGGAAGATTCTTATCTTATGGGAATGCGAGATTAGAAATTCCGACATCCTTGCTATTGCAAAAACAGTTTTGGATGGCGCGTAAAATCCCTTCGTGACCCCCTAGCGGCGCATATTTTTCCCGGCGCGCTCAAAAGAAGTTGACGATACGCGAAGATAACAGTAGACTCTTGGCCTCATCATCAGTTGAGAGAACCAATTGTTTTCAGCAATTTGACATCGAAGTTTGATTAATGCATCTGACCCATGCATCCACAAAGGGAGGTTCAGTTTATGAGCGCTTGCGGGCAAAAAGCTTTTAAAGCAGTCGCCTTATTTCTCGTCTTCAGCATCGTGCAAGTGACAGCGCTTGCCAGTGCAGGAAGTTCAAACATCAAAAGCTCCACGCCGGGCGCTATGATTTTCGGTCGGCTGGACCTAAGCAGCAGCCAGTTTATTCTCGTCAACGGTAACGGGACTAAATCCGGCGCAACCATCTTTTCCGGCGCACGCCTGCAAACTCCTGAGGGAGTGACTGCGACAGTGCAGTTAGGCTCGGCTGGAAAACTCGAAATTGCTCCGAGCACCGATCTGACGGTGACGTTTGATAGCGCAAACGTTGATGTCAGAGTGGCAGCGGGCAACGCATTTCTGACCACGAATAACGGAGTCAACGGCACGGTGACGCTGCCCGAAGGAGCTGTCAACGCGGCTCTTCCGGCTCCGGCAGGTGCGGCAGCCGGACAGGGAGGCAATACCCTCGGCTTCATCCTGACGGCATCTCTGATCACCATCGCGGTGATCACCTACGCCGTCTCGGATGATGATGATAACGTCAGCCCGCGGTAAAACTTTTTAAGTTTTCGGCTCTGCTGTTACCAGTTTTATCAGCGATGCAAAAAAGCCTGTGCCCTTCCTGCTCAAAAGCGGGAGGGGCACAGGCTTTTGGCGTCTGCTCTTTTGAAGGTTAAGGCGGATAATCGCCGTGTTATACTCACACACGGTCTCAACATCATTGCTGGCAGCGGTTCTTTTACTGCCTTACCTTTTTTAAAACTTCTCTTTATGCGCTCAGACACCACAGCCTCGGACACATTGACGGGCACGGTCAAAGGCCCCGGCGAGTTGCCGCACGAATATCTGTTCATCACTGCGGATAACTTGCGCACGCGCATTGGCGAATTCGTCTACTATGTGGCGCGCGACGCGGACGAAGAGCGGCATATTTTAGGCAACATCACGTCGCGCCGCCTTGTGCGCAATTTGCCGGACGCTTTTCTCTCAGACCCGCAGACGCCGCCCGCCATCGTCTCATCGCTCATCGGTTTGAACGGCGAGGCTTGCGAGCTGTACGAGATCACTGTCGAGACTATCGGATATTTCAGCGAGGGGATGGGAGATTTCACAAACCCGCGCATCCCTCCGAATCCGGGCGATCCTGTTTTCTTAGCTTCATCCGAAACTCTGGCGGGCGTTCTCTCACCACGCATGAGAGAAGAGATCGGCTCGGCGCATGTCGGCAGCCTTCTGACACGAAGCGCGAATGAAGTTCCTGTCGTACTCTCAATCAAGGATGTCGTCTCGACTCACCTGGCGATATTGGCTTCGACGGGCGCGGGCAAGTCTTACACTGCGGGCGTGCTGGTCGAAGAGCTGATGCGTCCCTACAACCGCGCGTCGGTCTTGATCGTAGACCCGCATGGCGAGTACGACACCTTGCGCTCAATCGAAGGCGACGAGAGGTTTCGCGGCGCGGACGGCTATCAACCCGAAGTCAAAATCTTTACACACGACCGCATCAAGGTGCGCGTCTCTTCGCTGACCGAAGCGGACATCAAATACCTTTTGCCCGAAGGCACTTCCGACAAGATGCTGCACTATTTGTCGCAGGCTTATCGCAGGCTGACGGCGGGCGAGCGGGGCGAGCGCGGCGCGTGGGGATACCATGACCTGCGTGATGCAGTGACGCAGGAGAAGTACGGCGAAGAAGACAGTCGCGGCGGAGGCTCTGGCGGCAACGTCAGCTCGATTGACGCCTTGCTTTGGCGTCTTGATAATCGCTTTGACCGCCCGGATTCGATCTTTTCGGATCACGAGCACATCCCCTTACAAGACCTTTTCAAACCCGGGCGCTGCACCGTCCTGCAACTCTCCGACATAGAGCAGAACGAACAGCAAGTCGTCGTCGCAACCTTGCTGCGCCGCGTCAACAAAGCGCGCGTCGCCACCGTCCGCGAAGAAGCCGAAGAGACGAGCGAC
>JACMLC010000691.1 GCA_014379795.1 Pyrinomonadaceae bacterium | reverse complement strand
TTCGTTACGAGGTCTGCCAACATGGCTGCTTCGACTTCCGACTGGCCTCAGTGGCGAGGCCCGGAACGTGACGGGGTATCGAAGGAGCGCGGCCTCCTTAAACAATGGCCGAAGGAAGGACCGAAACTGCTCTGGCAAGTGAACGACATCGGAGACGGCTATTCAACGCCGGTGGTCGTCGGCACGCGTATCTACCTGATGAGCAACAACGGCATGGAGAATGAGTTTGTTCAGGCTCTCTCAACTCAGGATGGAAAACCTATCTGGACAACGCGCGTCGGCAACGTCGGCAATCCGAAACAGAACCCGCCTTACGCTAAAGCGCGGTCTACTCCGACCGTTGACGGAAATTTCATCTACGCGCTTGGCTCGGACGGCGACCTCGCCTGCCTCGAAGCCAAGAGCGGCAAGATTCGATGGCAGAAGAATATCCGTAAAGAGTTCGGCGGCCAGCCGGGCGAATGGGCATATGCAGAGTCTCCGCTGGTTGACGGTGACCTCGTTGTCGTAACCCCCGGCGGCGCAGAGGCCACGATGGCGGCGGTTAATAAAAAGACGGGCGCAACAATCTGGAAATCGGCGATTCCGGGCGGCGACACTGCGGGTTATGCCTCGGCGATTGTCGTTCAAGGCGGAGGCCGCAAACAATACGTGCAGCTTTTGAGCAAGGGCATTGTCGGAGTTGATGCGAAGACCGGACAGTTCCTCTGGCGTTATGCGGAAGCAGCGAAGGGCCCAGCGCAGTATTTCACGCCGGTCGGGCGAGAGGGGTATGTGTACGGCGGAGCGCTTGGGGTCGGAGGCGGCCTCATCCGTCTAAAGCCGGACGGCGGCGGCGTTGCCGTAGAGCAAGTCTACTTCACGCGCGGGCTTCCGAACGGCATCGGCGGAGCGGTGCTGGTTGGTGAAAATATCTACGGCACGGAAGCAGGGCAAAAGCTGGTCGCGGCTGAGTTCGCTACGGGGAAGATAAAATGGCAGGCCGAGACCATCGGCTGGGCGTCTATAGCCTACGCCGATGGGCATTTATATCTCCACGGCATCAATGGTGATTTAGCTTTGGTGGAGGCGACCCCTGAAGGCTTTCATGAAAAGGGCAGATTCACTCCGCCGGCTCAGCCGAAGAAGAAACAGGCGGGACAGTTTCCGGAGGGGGCGTTTGCGTATCCGGTCATCGCTAATGGAAGGCTTTACATACGCGATCTCGGAACCTTGTGGGCATACGACATCAAGGCCAGCCGTTAGTCACTGATACCGTTTTAAATCGGCCCCCGGTTCTGTTCGAGTGCCGCCGCGTCTCCTGAGAAATGTTGGGCGCGAAACTTGGGGCGCTCGAAGCATTGCTTGAGACGTTCCCTATAGAGCAGCGACATAAGGAGGAAACTTGACAACCAAAAAGAAGAATCCATCAAAGCGTGATATGGCGCGAACGGAGGTCAACCTGCGCGCTGCTATGGCTAGTGGGCGAAGCGCTGCGGAAGAAGTGCTCGACTTCCGCGCGAAACAGCGTCGCAAGCGCGCAGTGATCGAAAAGAAGCTGGCTGCGCGCCCACGCGGACTCGGTGCTCCCGAGCAGCTCCCGGAAAAAGCACAAGCCTTGTTTGGCACAAAGAAAACTGTTGGGGTTCTGATAGCCGAAGGCGATTCGTGGTTCGACTATCCCATGCAGGATGTGCTTCGGCTGCTCGAAGACGATCACCTCTACGATGTCGAGTCCGTGGCTCATAAGGGAGACAATGTCGAAGACATGGCGCATTCCAAAGGTCAATTCGAGGAGTTCGCGCGCCGTCTGGAGAAATTGCTCCGCGACGCCAAAGTACCGCGCGCCATTCTCTTATCGGGTGGTGGAAACGACATCGCCGGAGATGAATTCGTTATCCTCCTCAACCATGCAACATCAACCCTGCCCCCCTTAAACGAGGACATCGTTCGCGGCGTCATCGATGTGCGCTTGAAGGAAGCTTATGCGCGTATTCTCAGCGGACTCACCGCCATCACCAAATCTTATCTTGGGCGACCGATTCCCATCGTCGCACATGGCTACGACTACCCGATTCCGGATGGTCGAGGTTTCATGGGAGGCTGGTGGAAATTGCCGGGGCCTTGGTTGAAGCCCGCTTTCCAGAGAAAGGGACACGGCGATCTTGCGAAGAATACATTGGTGATTGTGCAACTCATTGACCGCTTCAATACGATGCTCGCAGCCGTGAGCGCCCTCCCGGAGTTTGCGCACGTGCACTACCTCGATCTACGCGGCACGTTGAAGCACGATGCCACGTACAAAAAGCATTGGGCCAATGAAATGCACCCCAATGCGACGGGGTTTGATCTGGTGACGAAGAAATTTGCGAGCGTGCTCGACAAACTCTGATTGGAGCGACACCAAAGCCTTCTCAAACAGACCCCTTCCTCATCAGCGCTTGCCGCGTGAAATTGTGTGTGCGTTGAGATGCGTGCGGGCAGCCTGATGCTTAAAGCAAAGGGCGGGGACGCATCTCAGGCGACAGTAATGAATAGATGGAGTGAGTTATGAATTCAAGCAAAAACACGGCAAGACTCGCGGGCTTACTTTGGTTCTTGGTTGCGATGACAGGCGGCTTCGCGCTGATCTATGTTCGGTCTAAAGTGATCGTATCCGGAGATGCCGCCGCGACTGCCGCTAACATTGTGGCTTCCGAGTTTTTATTCCGGGCAGCAATCGTCAGTAATCTTTTCTCACAGCTCTTCCTGTTTTTTTTCGGATTGACCGTCTACCGTCTTTTCAAGGAGGTTGATAAAGCATTGGCGACAGTGTTCCTGATCTCGGTCATGATAACTGTCGTCATCGCGGTCGTTAATACATTTAATAATTTCGGAGCTTTGTTTGTTTTGAGTCAGGCTGATTATTTAAAAGCGTTCACGCCTGAACAACTTAATGCGATGGCGATGATCTTTCTCAGGCTGAGCAACAGCATTGGACAGGGACTCCTTGAAATATTTTGGGCGCCTTATTATTTTTCATTCGGGCTGCTCAGC
>JACMLC010000690.1 GCA_014379795.1 Pyrinomonadaceae bacterium | reverse complement strand
TCAAAGGGTCTACGCGCCCGCTCATCGGCGCAAAGTACGCGCGGAAGATGTGCGACATAGAATCTATCAGGAAGACACGCTCACGCGACCCGTCATCAGCGTTTGATCGTTTGTCCGGCATTGATTTGATGATAGAGGCGTGGTTTCAGAGTGTCAACGGACGAAAGAAAGGGTGAAGGGGATAGGGGATAGGGTGTAGCCAAAACTTGCTTGAGCTACACCCTACACCCTATCCCCTTCACCCTTTCTTTTTATGGAACGAAGGCCGAGGGGATCGGAGCATCGCCGCTGCTGCCGAACTGCTGCGTGTGCAGCGAGCCGTTCGTGCTGCGCAGGATGTACCAAGCGCCCTCTGACGGGCGGAAGACGGCGAGGTCTGCTTTAGCATCGCCGTCGTAATCGGCAGCGGCTGGAATGTCGCTGACAGTGCCGAACTGTTCTGCGCGCAAGGTGTTGTTCGTGCTTTGCCAGACGTACCATGTACCGTTGCGATAGACCGCGACATCCGTTTTAGCATCGCCGTCATAATCGCCTGCGACGGGGCGGTCTGTGCCGAAGCCGAACGCCTGCGCGAAGAAAGAGTTGTCCGCGCTGCGCAAGACGTACCAAGTCCCGCTCGACGGGCGAAAGACAGCGAGGTCTGCTTTAGCATCACCATCGAAATTTCCGGCGATGGGTTTGTCTTCGCTGCTGCCGAACTGCTCTACGCGCAGTGTGCCACCCGCGCTTTGCAGGATATACCAGGTGCCGGTCGCGGGGCGAAAGACCGTTAAATCCGTCTTGCCGTCGCCGTCATAATCTCCTGCGATGGGCACGTCGCCGCTCTGCCCGAACTGGCGCGCGTGATAACTGTTATCCAAGCTGTGCAGCATATGCCATGTTCCTGACTCCGGCCTCCACACGGCGATGTCTGTCTTAGTGTCTCCGTCATAGTCGCCGGGAACGATTTTGTCTGTGCCGAGACCGAACGGAGTTTCCCTGAAACCATTGTTCGCGCTGAGCAGTAAATACCACTTGCCATCCTGCGGACGAAAGACAGAGATGTCGGCTTTGCTGTCGCCGTCGAAATCAAACTGACGATTGCCGCCGCCGCCCATGGCAGGCTGTGTGATGGTCAACGTGCGCGCCCCGATTTCGAGCGTGCCGGTGCGTGGGCTGCCCGTCTGATTCGGCGCGACTGTGAAATTGACTGTGCCGTTGCCGACTGTGCCCGCGCCGCCGCCGATAACCGTAATCCAATTATCAGAAGAGTTCGCGAGCCACGCGCACAGCTCGCCCGCAATCACCTGTACGCTGCGGTTGCCGCCGCCGCTTCCGACCTGCATCGTCTCCTGAGCTAAAGCGAAGGGACAACCCGACGCTTGCTGAATGGAGAAAGTGCGGCCTGCAATGATCATCGTCCCGGTGCGCCCTTGCAACAAGTTCGGCTCAACCGTAAAAGCAACCGTGCCAGAGCCTGTGCCTGTGGCGGCTGATGTAATGTCCAGAAAGCCGACCTCGCTGACAGCCGCCCAGCCACAATTCGGGAAAGTGGCATTCACATTAATCACGCCGCTGCCGCCCGTGTGCGGGAAGGCTTGGAAGCTCGGAGTGATGCTGAAACCGCAGATAGTGGTCGAAGTACTGATGTTCACTGACCACCCGCCCGAAATGCTGCCCGCATTATTGCCTTCGTCGTCAATCGCATAGAGGCTCCACAAGCCATTCGGCAACGCTCCATAAAAGTCGGTGAAGTTAGTGGACAAAGTCGTGATGGCCGGAGCCGGAGCGGGGAAACTATCGCCCGCGCCCACGTTGGTCGGCCTAAACGTCCCCGAAGTGAGTGGGCCGTTATCCGGCAGCGGATTGGACGCAGTATCCTCAAAAGTCAGCGAGAGATTATTAACCGGAGTCGTGCCACCCACATCCGACATGAGCAGGATGCCCCGCCCTCCCGGAGAGACCAGTAGCAGGTCTACATCATCCGGCGCGGTGTGGCTGAAGTTGTTAATCGTCACGCTCAGGCTGCTGACCGCACCCGTCAGACCTTGAATATCTATGCTCGACGGATAGGGAGAAGCGGGCGAGAGGTCGCTGATAGTAATCGCCGCCGCACTGCTCGGAATAATTCTGATGTCTATCGGAGCAGAGCTTGAGCGCGCACTGGTCGTCACGACCGTTCGAGCCGAAAGCGAATGCACGCCTGGAGGCGGATTGTTCCACACAAATTCGTAGGGCGGCGTCGTATCGCGGCCAATCTCTACTGTGTTCGCATAAAACTCGACGCGCGCAATCGTGTATTGAGTCCCCGCTGGCGTCGCGCTCAGCGGAATGCTTGTCAGAGAAGTATAGTTTGCGCCCTGCGTTACGCCGTTAAGCGTAGGGCGGCCAATCGGCAACGGAAAAAGCGGTATGTTCGGATTAAGAAAGGTTGTGATAGTGACGGGGCTTGAGGGGGTTTCAGCGCCGTTATTTTCCACCACCACCGCCGTCAGGTTATAGGTCGTCACCGCCGGGTCATTCCACACGGTAAAGTATGGCGCCGTAGTATCGGAGGCTTCCAATGTCCCGTTCGCATAAAAGTCTACGCGGTTGACGTTGCTAAAGCCGCTGACATCCGCGCTGAGAAAAATGTTGGTGGGTATTTGGATGCTCGCCCCGTTGGCCGGATACGTGATGGCGACAGCGGCGGGCGCAGCCAAGCTCGCACCTGTGTCCGGCATCTGCATCGAAGCGGAACGTGAGCCGATAATGAGAGACAGAAAGATAACGATAAAAAGCGCGGCGGCAAGATATTTCGACATGAAGATTTCCCTATGTTCTAACAAGACAAGATGGGGGCATGACTGTTTAGGTAGAAGAGTAACGGAGTTGGGGTAGGGGCATAATAAACTAAAAAAGCTATTTGTCAAAGCTTCGAATTAGATTTCTCCAGATGGAATATCGCTTCTCTCTTTGCGCTCTTTGCGTCTTTCTTCTTTGCGTTCTTTGCGTTTAAAATTCTTCTTAACCGCAAAGAGCGCAAAGAGTTTTTGAGTCTTTAATGTTGCGCGGATGCCTCAGACCGGCGGTCAAAGCGTCGCCGGGAAACCACAGTCAGTGATTTAGCATGGATGCCAGTCAAGGCAGACCGGGCTTGAGATTGATTTTATAAATTCATCAATCAAACGAGAGCGATAATCTGAACTAAGTCTTAAATATCAGCCGGATACGGCGCAAAGCACTTGCTCTCTTACAATTGAAATGCGCGTTGATCTGCTTGACGTAGAACCGTGTTGCGGCTTCGCGGCATGGCCTTTGCCATGTCTTTATGTTGATCGAACAAAGGAGCGCGCAGGATTTGCGCGTTCAAATGAAAGGTGCGGACTGACATTTGATTAAACAGACGACACTCGCCTCACCGGTCGAGACCAGCGGGATAGGGCTTCACACGGCTGTCCCGGTGCATTTGCGTCTCCTGCCTGCGCCGCCCGACACCGGCTACATATTCAAGCGCACAGACCTCGGCGGCTTTGAGATTCCGGCGAGCGTAGAGTTCATCGCGCATTGCAGCTATGCGACGACCTTGATGCGGACGGGCGTCATGCTCTCGACGGTTGAGCATCTGTTGGCCGCCTTGCGCGGCGCGCAAGTGGATAACGTTTTTATAGAGGTTGATAACCTTGAGCTGCCGATTATGGACGGCTCTGCGGAATCTTTTATCGAGATGATCGAGCGCGCAGGGATAATTGAGCAGACGCTGGCGCGCAAGGCTCTGCTCGTGCGCGAGCGGGTTTCGGTCGAGCAGGGCGAGCGGCGCATCTCAATCGAACCGGCTGAGGCTTACGAGATTGACTGCCTGATAGACTTCACACATCCGATGATCGGCGCGCAGCGTTTTCATTTCGATTTGACCAACGGAGCGTTCGGGCGCGAAATCGCGTCAGCGCGCACCTTCGGTTTCACGGAAGAGATAGAAGCCCTCCGGCGCGCCAATCTGATTCGCGGCGGCTCACTTGATAACGCCATCGTGCTGACGCCCGAAGGCATGCTCAATGACACGACCTTACGCTTTGCGGACGAGTTCGTGCGGCACAAGATTCTGGACATCATCGGCGATCTGGCTTTGCTGGGGATGCCGATTTTAGGACGCGTGACGGCTGAGAAGAGCGGGCACATTCTTCATGCCGCGCTGATGACCAAGCTCCTGCGCACGCGCGCCGCATGGGAGATCGTTGACATGCACGAGGCCGCCGACGCCGGAAATCAAGCGACAGCAAACAAGCATTTATCTTCCGTTTATTGATTTATCTTTAAATGAATATCTCAAGGTGAGGAGATATTCATTAAGAGGATTTGGATTCAAGTCTCTCTATACGATCTTCGGCATCTCGTAAATCGGCGCGGGTCTCATGCGCAATTGCCTCAATTCGATCAAGACGCTTGGATAACTCACGCCGCGTTTCCAGAATCTCCCGCAACGCCCGCTCCCAAATTGGCTTTGTGTCATAAGCCTTTGCTTCCAATACTTGCAGACGAGAATTGAGGTCTGTCAAGGTAGAGTCTAGAGCGTCGAAACGCGCAAACACACGCTCCTCAAAGGAACGACCGCCATCCATGTTTTGCGTGGTCTCATCACTCATGCGAAAGATTATGAAGCCGATGATGATTCATTTCAAGTAAAAATCATTGCCCCAACATCAATTTGCAAAGCGTGCCGAGGGATAACGCTCGAATTACCCCACCGCCCTCAGCTTGCTTATCATCAACGTCTGTTGGCTTCGGTTTGCTTGAATGGCATTGTCGGGCGGTCGGGTTGAATGAGTTACCATGTTGCCTTGCTGTAAATATCACTCAAGGCTAACTGAGATTTTAAGGTTGGTAGAACTATAGCCTCCTCAAGCCCGCTCACCTTCGTATAAAGCCAATGACCATTTTCTTGTCTCAGATAATGCTCTACGACGTATTCGTCTTGTGACACTAACAGGTATTCTTGTAGGGATTCGATTTGCTGATAAGATTGAAACTTCTTCCCCCGATCAAAGGCCGCTGTGCTATCAGATAACACTTCCGCGACGAGAATTGGATTAATCACCACATCCCTTTCATCATCGGCAAATTGGACTTCGCCACAAACTACTGACACATCAGGGTAAAAGAATCTTTTTGAATTAGGCACACGGACTTTAAGATCACTTGGATAAACTTTACACGGAGCTTTTCTAAGTTGAATGTTCAACTCCGTAACCAGATTTCCAGCAATTAAATTATGACGTTCGCTCCCTCCAGCCATCGCGTACATGACGCCATCCACATATTCGCTTTTGAATTCAGCTTGGCGTTCGATGGCTAGATATTCTTCAGGACTTAAGTAATAGTTTGGAAGGGATGACATAACAATGTCCTTTCAAAATCAATCACATGTACCTCGCTTATAAGAGTAACCCTCTGCTATAGAGATGGCAACATAAGGCTCGAATCCAAACGGGCGGGAAACATTGAACCAAGCATTCAGGTCTTGATGATCTGAAACCATCCCATCATGGAAGATGCCTTCATCTACCAGTGGCAGCAAGAGTTTGACGTAACGCCTTGCCTCAACCATTCGAGAATCTTCGGGCAAAGACTGAAAGGCCACTACCGAGTAGTGTTTAGATGAACTGTGAAATAAGTCGCCATAAGTATCCTAAAATTTCAGCCCTTCTAAATGAATCTCGGACGCCCAACTACGATTTCACTTGAACTATGCCTTCACAAATTCATAAGTGAGATAGACGCGCAGCGCGCCTTGAATAATTTCGGGGCGCATGTCTGTCGGGCGCAGGCGCAGGGAGCCGCCCGCAGCCTTGATGGGAACGATGGCAGAGACTTGCTCTGCCTTGAATAATTCGTAAGGATTAAATTTCCTGTCAACGGAACTCTGCACCATGTTGACCAGAAAGCTATTGCCCAGACGCGGGACTCCGCTGAGCTGCACGTCCGTGACCCGCACGCGCGCCAGCAAAGCCTGTCGCCCGCGATCATATTCCAGCGTCACGACGGAATTAGCCCACCCGTTAAACCTCACGCAGCCGAGCAGCCCCGCGCTGTACGACCCGGAAAAAGCGAGCGGCGCAACGATGCGTCCATCTTCAAAACGCACGGCGGTCTTGACCCCGTT
>JACMLC010000689.1 GCA_014379795.1 Pyrinomonadaceae bacterium | reverse complement strand
TACCTTTTTACTTTTACCTTTTGCCTTCTAAAAGCATGTCATCTAAAGCCGCACAACTTGTTCAGCTCCTGCGTTCGACGCAGCGTGAGAAGCGTTTGGGCACGGTGATTCTGTTTGTCACGTCGCGCTGCAATGCTTTCTGCAAGACCTGCTTTTATCACGAGGAGTTGAATCGTCCCGGCGACATGACTTTCGAGCAGCTTGAGAAAGTCTCGCGTTCGATGCCGCACATCACAGACCTCTGGCTGTCGGGCGGCGAGCCGATGCTGCGCCGCGACCTGACAGACGTGATTGATACTTTTGTGACGGGCAACGGCGTCACGCGCATCATCATTCCGACCAACGGCCTCGTCAAAACGCGCACCTTTGAAGTCGTGTCTCACGCGCTCGGGCAGCATCCGGGAATTGATCTGTACCTGAACATCGCGCTCGACGGATACGGCGAAACGCATGACCGGATACGCGGTGTGCCCGGCAACTGGGAAAAGACGCTCGATTGCATCGAATCGCTGTACCCGCTCAAAGAGAAATACGCAGACCGCTTTCGCCTCAACGTCAACACGGTCGTCTGCGCGGAAAATTATACGGAGATAGAAAAGCTGTCGGAATTTCTCTGGAAGAATTTCCGGCTCGACGGGCAATACTTCAACATCGTGCGCGGCGAAACCAAAGTCGGCGAAGAGATTAAACGCGTGCCGCCCGAAATTTTGCCGTTGATGTACGCGCGCGTCTCTGCCTTAACCAAGCGCTATGGCGAGCGTATGTTTGCAGAAGATGATGCGAGCAAGCGTTTCATCAAAACCGTCGCCTACGTCGGAGCCATCACGACGCACTATCGCACGCAGCACGAAAACTTCGACGTGCCGAACGGCTGGCCTTTCCCCTGCACGGCGGGCGAGACGACGGCTGTCATTGACTATAACGGCGACGTGCGCGCCTGCGAGCTGCGCGAAAAGTTCGCGACGCTCAGGGATTACGACTACGATTTTGCAAAGCTGTGGGCGACGCAGGAAAGAGAGCAGGAACTCGGCGCGATTGACGGAGGCCGCGCCTGCTGGTGCACGCACGTCTGCTTCATACACGACTCGATGCGCCACTCGCGCCGCGCTCTCCTTTACGAACTGCCGAAGAATTATTTAACGCGCAAGGCTTGGTAGTCCCAAGTCTCAAGTCCCAAGTCCCAAGTCAAAAACTGCTTGAGACATGGGACATGGGACATGGGACTTGGGACTAACGAATGGCTAATCCAGATGATGAGGACGTGAACCGTAAGAGCGGCCTGGCTTATGCTGCGGCGTTGAGTTTGTTTGCTTCGGTGGCGATTTTTCTGGGTTTGGGTTGGTTTCTGGATCGCTGGCTTGGGACAAGCCCGTGGTTGCTGGTGGCAGGCATCGTTCTCGGTGCGGGGTTGGGGCTTTACGAGTTCGTGCGTATCACGTCAAAGCTTTCCTGACGCCAAGAGGCTCTTCATAACTCGACAGGCCGCAGCCTACACGTGTAAAATCATCCGCTTTGCTATGAATGAAATCGCAGACAGTGTAGGGGCTTCAGGTCGTCGTGCGCCTGCGGACGATGAGGACGGCGTGGCTTTAGAGCGGCGGCTGCTCAGGAGCATGTATGTGATATTCGCGCTCGCCGTTGTGATTACTGCGTTTTTAGCTCCGTGGCGCGTGCTGACGGGATTGCTGCTGGGAGGCGTGCTGTCTTTCTTCAATCATCGCTGGCTGCGCGGCTCGTTGCGTGCGGTCTTTGGCGGGCAGAGCGTGGGCGGGAGGCCGCGTTTGAGCGCGGCGCGTTACGTCTTGCGGTACTTTGTCGTCGGGTCAATCATTGCCGCCGCTTACATGTTCGATATTATCTCCATCGTCGCGACGCTTTCGGGCTTGTGTTTGTTTGTGGCAGCGGTGATGGTCGAAGCTTTTGTGCAATTATATTTCGCTGTCGTGTATCGAGAGGAAACTTAAGAGATGTTTCTGTTGCTTGCATCCGAAGGGGGCGCTCCCGCCGCTGCTGCGCATCACACGCCGCTCATCGTTGAATTGGTGAATCAATACATCGGCGCGCCTGTGCACCGGTTCCAGATGGCGTACACGTACCCTTTGTGGAAAAAGTTTTTCGCAAATTTCGGCACGACGCCGGAAGCCGTCTTCGGCGGCCCCTACACGCCTGAGAACGCCGTGCCGTGGTACACGATCATGTTCATCATCGCGTGCATCATCAGCGTGTTGCTGATCTGGGTTTTGAAAGGCAAGCTGTCTGAAGATGATCCGGAAGGCGGGCAGCAGACTTTAGAAGTAGCGGTGCTGGCCTTGAGAGACATGCTGGCGGACATCGTCGGGCCGCACGGCTTGAAATATTTTCCGCTAGTCGGCACGTTCGCCGTCCTGATTCTCGTCTCGAATCTGATGGGCATGTTCCCTCTGTTCATGTCGCCGACGGCGGCCACGAGCGTGACCTTTGCTTTGGGCCTGACCTCTTTCGCTTATTACAACATCATCGGCATTAAAGAGAATGGTTTGTTCGGGCATCTGAGACACTTTGCGGGGCCGATCTGGTGGATTGCGCCGCTGATTTTTCTGATTGAGATTATCGGTAATCTGGTGCGCCCGATGTCGCTCGGCCTGCGTCTCTTCGGCAACATGTTTGCCGACGAGCAGGTGATGGCCAACATCACCGGACTCGCGCCGCCCTACACCTACATCGCCGGGCTGTTCCTGATGCCGCTCGGCCTGTTCGTCGCCTTCATCCAGACGTTCGTCTTCGTGCTGCTCTCGATGGTCTACATCAGCGAGGTCTCGCACCCGCCGCACGAGCACGGCCACGGCGAACACGGCGAGCACGGTCACGACGAGGATCGTCTGGACACGACGAGCGACAATTTGATCGCGCCCGTCATGGGCTGAAGAGTTTTTCTTGAGCGAGGGGGAAGCGCGCCGGCGGGCGGCGTGTGGCGTTCGTGCCCACGCGCGTCGCGGCGCATGGTGAAACGAGTTCGGGGCGCAGTCGTGCGCATCGTGCGTGCGCGTCCGAGAGTTTAAGAGCCGCGGAGACCCTCATTGCCTTCGTAAGTTTGAAGGCGACCGTAAGTCACGCCTCGCTGGCGCGCCGTTGTAAGAGGGGCGGCGAAAACCGGGGGCTGGCGAATTAATCCACTTTCTGCGGCCGAAGGTGACGAGCGCACGGGAACGCGGCGAGTCGCCCCCGAACTTCGACTGGGAAACTTTTGAGGAGAATTGCCATGGGCAAACTGAGAATGCTCTTTTTCGCGGTCGTCGGCGTGTTGTTGAGCGCGACGGCTGCCTTCGCGCAGACCACGGCCGCGGCCGGCGACAACGCCTCGACGGAGAAGAAGTGGCTGTACATCTCCG
>JACMLC010000688.1 GCA_014379795.1 Pyrinomonadaceae bacterium | reverse complement strand
CGGCGGCTCGCGGCTCGCGGCTCGTTCGCAATCGTCTTCGGAACGCTGTGCGCGGCGAGGCTTTCGCCTTCCCATGATACATGCGCGGCTGATTCGCAGCGCGCAAGCTCATCCGTCAAATCTTTGGCCTGCGCTTCCAGATAGCCGATACAGGCCGCGCCCGTGAGCGCACGCAAACCCACCTGCTCAGTCTCAAGATGAGCGGGCGCGTCGGCTTTGGCTTGCTGTAAAGATTCGATCGCGTCGGTGGTAAACAACCCTCCGTAGCGATCATAAATCGGTTGGACGTGCAGTTCCTCATCGAGACCGGCTCGATACAGGTAATGAGCACGCTCTATCTGAGAGCTGTAAGCGGCGAACTCTTTGCGATATTGATTAACATCCATGACCGGTGAGGATCACTTAACCTTCCTCAAATTAGTAGAGCTAAAAGCAAAATCGTTGGGAAAACGCGGGGCTTTGAATTGTAACATGGCTGGAAGCAAAATGAAGTTTAAAGTTGAAGCGGCGGGAAAAAGCGAGGGTGAAAAAGCGAACAGGCGCGGCAACGTGGGAGTGTGCCGCGCCCGTTCATATTCGTGGTTACTGTCCTCACCCCAGCAACCACTTGAGACGGAGGATCCACCAACCGTCTCTCTTGCCCCGCAATATACACCGCAATGCCTATGCCATGCAAGCATAAATTCTGAGTTGTTTGAGACCGTGCGATTTTGCCAAGCATTCACGCTTTTAGACCAAAATCGAGCGCAAATGGGGCTGCCAAGCAGGGCTGCGCAGTGTAAGACTTACACTCAGGGCTGCGTAAGATTTTCCCATCCGGCTAAATTTTACGGAGCGCCGAGGGCTTCTCTGATGACAGCCGCGAGCGCGCCTGCCTGACGCTCAATCACGTCCTGATGCTCGCCCTCGATCATCACGCGAGCGAGCGGCTCTGTGCCGGAATAGCGCAAGAGCAGCCTTCCACGCTCTGCCAGTTCCCCTTCGATTTCTCGCGCGGCGTGCCGTATGGCCTCGACTTCCGCAAAGGGGAGTTTCTGCTTGACGCGCACGTTGACCAGCACCTGCGGGTAACGCACAAACCCTTCGGTCAAGCTCTCAAGCTTGGCCCCCGTCTCCTGCATCGCGCGCAGCAGGCACAGGGTCGTCAGCATCCCGTCGCCCGCCAGACTCAGGCGCGGAAAGATAAGATGTCCGGATTGTTCCCCGCCCACGCTCGCGCCCGTGCGCAGCAATTCTTCGAGCACATATTTATCGCCCACGTCCGTGCGCAGCAAATGGATGCCGCGCTCGCGCAAGGCTATTTCAAGACCGAGGTTGCTCATCACAGTGGCGACGACCATGTCATCTTGCAAGCGCCCGCGCTCGTGCAGGTAATTCGCCATCACCCACAGCGTCGCATCACCGTCAACGAGCTGCCCGCGCGCGTCTACAAAAAGAGCGCGGTCAGCATCGCCGTCGAAAGCCATGCCTGCGTCCGCGCCCTCTTCCAAAACTTTCTCCTGCAAGCCTTCGAGATGAAGCGAGCCGCAGTCCCGGTTGATGTTCTGGCCGTCAGGCTGATTGTTGATAGCAGAGACGCGCGCTCCCAAACGCTCGAACAAACGCGGAGCGAGATGCGACGCCGCGCCGTTCGCGCAATCAACGACCAGATGCAAGCCTCTCAACAAAAGACCGGCGGCGATTTTCTCCGCCAGATAATCCAGATAACGCTCTTGCAGCTCCAAAGCATACCGTGCATCCGTTGCCGCGCTCACGAGCGATGCTGCATCCTCTTCTATCTCTTTTGATACCTGCGCAGCCGCAGCGATGTCCGCTTCAATCAAACGCTCGGTCGCATCATCGAGCTTGCGCCCCGAAGGCGAGAAAATCTTGATGCCGTTGTCCTCGTAAGGATTGTGCGATGCGCTGATGACCACGCCCGCATCCGCAGGGAGCGTGCGCGCCAGAAAGGCAATCCCCGGCGTCGGGATGACGCCTGCCGATTCGCATTCCGCGCCCGCTTCAATCGCTCCTGCGAGCAAAGCCTGCTCAAGCCACGCGCCCGACTCGCGCGTGTCGCGCCCGATGACAAGGCGCGGCGCGCGTCCCTCCGCTTGTGCAGCAAGACGACGCGCCAGCGAGCTTCCAACCACGCGAATCGTCGCGGCATCCAGCGGAAACCGTCCGGCCTCGCCGCGTATTCCGTCCGTTCCAAAAAGTCTGCTCATAAAATTCTAAGTCCCAAGTCCCAGGTCCCAAGTCCCAAGTTAAGAAAATGTCTTTGACTTGGGGCTTGAGACTTGGGACTTGGGACTCATTTGATAATCGTAAAGCCCGAAGGTTTGGTGTTGCGTAGCTCGACGCGGCCTTCCGCGCCTTGCGGGAGAACCAGTCTCTGTGCGATTGAGCCGTCGTCGGCCACGCTCAAAATGATTGAGAGGTCTTCCGCACGAAGCTTCTCAATAACAGAGCGTTCGCCGTAGAGCGTGACGGTTGCCGTCTGCGGGCGGACAGCCGCGCCGTTGCTTTCGCTGACGGCGATGCCGGAAAAACTTTTCTCAATGCGCTGCTCGCCGATTTCCAGAAAGACGCTGACGACCGGATCGCTGACCGTGACATGATCGTCTGAGAGACTGAGAGCCGCCTGCGCGATGTTCGTGCTGGAGGTCAAGCCGTCGAGCGAGATTTTTTCGGTCACCGCGCGGCTCACAGTTTTGACGCGGCTGGCGGGGCCGCGCACTTTTACCTGCGTCGGCGTTGGTGTCGCGCGGCGCAGCTCGTAACCATCGGGGAGCTTCCCAATGAACTCGACTTCGACGGGGACTTCGCGCTCTTCGCGCGGCTCAAGCCGCAAGGCTACGCTGTTCGGGTCAACCGCATCCATCCGCACGCCTTCAGGCAAATCCATTGTGACGGTATCGCGCATCAGCCTGATGGTGTGCATGCCCTGTTGATAACCGCTGGCATCTACAAAAGCGATTAAGTTCCGTGAGTTCAAACGATCAAGCGATTCCTTGCTGCCTGTGAGAATGACATCCACTTTGTCCGGTGGCTCGTTGCTAATCTCAACCGCGTTGGGCAGACGAAAATTAAGCTGGACGTTGCTCAGGCGAATGGTAGCGGGCGTGCGCTGCCCCGTGACGCCGAACCACAAACCGAGCGTGATCGCCAGCGCGAGCAGTTTCAAACTCCAATCATCCAGAAAAATCGCGCGCAGCCACCCCTGCGCCCCGCGCTGCACACGCGCCGCACGCCCCAACTCATCTTCTGTGTCACGATAAGGCATCTTAAGAGCAGTGATAAGTGATAAGTGATGAGTGATAAGTAAAAGATAAGAGCGATGCTATTTCTTATCACTTATCACTCATCACTTATCACTGCCGTCAGGTTGTGATTGCTTCTTCCGCTTCCGCTTCTGTTTCGGCGCGCTTTCTCTCTTTGTCGCGGCGGGCGGCTCCGGCTGGAGATTCGAGCGCGTGGAAGATAAGTGAGCGCAGTTTGGTGGCATCCAGAGCGCGCCTGATCTGCCCCCCCTGAACAAAAGAAATCAGTCCTGTTTCCTCTGAGACGACGACCGCGACGGCGTCCGAATCTTCCGTAATGCCGATGGCGGCGCGATGGCGCGTGCCCAAATCTTTTGAGAGACGCGG
>JACMLC010000071.1 GCA_014379795.1 Pyrinomonadaceae bacterium | reverse complement strand
TCTACTTAGTCTTGCCATTCATTATCTGGTATGTAAAACCGTCCCGGATGCCATACCTGTTGCTGGTTGTCATTCTCTCCGCCCCTGTGCTTCGGACGCTGCTCTATCTCTATTACCCGTACGGGAAGTATGCTGCTTATATTCTGATGCCGTGTCGCGCAGATGCCTTGATGCTAGGCGTTTGTGCCGCGATTTTGGTGCGCAGTCCTGTGGGCTGGAACTATCTTATCAAGCACAGGCGTTTGGTAAATATAATCTTTGGGATACTGTTTGTCGGTGTGTTTTGGGCCGGACATAAGAAGTGGATGGTTGTGGATACGCTCCAGATGTCTTCGATAGGCCATACGTGGATCGCGTTCTTTTATCTCTTTATGCTGCTCGTCGCGATTTCCCAGCCCGAACATTTCATCAGTCGAATCTTGCGCACTCGCGCGCTGGTAAGAGTCGGCATCATTGCTTATGGCTTGTACCTGTTTCATTTTCCGGTGTTGGGTTTGTGTTATGCAGCTTTCAGAGGGCACATACCCCAGCCCTCGGATTTGGGCGACGCGCTCACAACTGCTCTGGCCTTCATTTTAATTTTGGTATTGGCGCAGCTCTCATGGTCATATTTCGAGAAACCGATGGTTAAGCTCGGGCACAAGTATAAATATAGAGGCACAGAGGAAGCAGAAAGCGCAAAGCGTTGAGTCAAGATTTAAGAGCGTGTTCCCTAATTATCTTGCATCTCCTGCTGCGACCGTCATGGATGAATCGAGACCATATAACATCCGGCCTTTGAGGCCGTCGGATCAGTCATTGTTATGGGAGATGCTGTATCAATCGCTGTATGTCGCGGAAGGCGGCGCGCCGTTTGAGCGGAGCATCCTGAATCAGCCTGAGATTGCACGGTACGTTAAAGATTGGGGACGCGATAGTGATCGCGGCTTTGTGGCTGTGGCGGAAGACGACCGGCCTGTCGGGGCTATCTGGTTGCGTTTGCTGAGTGGCGAAGAGAAAGGTTTCGGTTATGTAGACGACGAGACGCCGGAGCTGGGCATGGCTGTGTCGCCTGAATATCGCGGTCAAGGGATTGGAACCGGCTTGCTTTCCAGCCTCATCGAATCCGTCAAAGGCGCTTATGAAAATATTTCTCTGAGCGTAGCCAACGGAAATCCCGCCCTGCATTTATATCAAAGGCTGGGGTTCGAGATAATTGGTGAAGATGGTCATTCGATAATCATGAACAGAAAAATTTGAGCGCCCAGCTCAATCATGTAAAAAAACTTCGTGTGTAACCTGCGCGAAGTTTTTTTGCTTTGAGGGCTTCGGTGGAGCGGTTATTATTCGGCAGACAGCAAACAGACAGTTCTCTTGACGGCATCTGTGGAAACAAAGGTTTTTCCAGCACGCCGCGCGCACGACGCGCACGGTTCTCTTGAGGGGTCAAACGTGGAAAACAACAAACCTGCGGCGGCGGTTGAAGCTCCCGCCAAGAATTCGTTTCTGAATCGTTTTCTGAGTTTTATTGAAAAGGCCGGGAACATCCTGCCGCATCCGGCAACGCTGTTTGTCATTCTGGCGTTGTTTGTCGTCGTCCTTTCGGCTATCACAGCGGGGCTGGGCGTGTCGGTCATCCATCCGGGGACGCAAAAGGTCGTGTATGCGGAGAGCTTGCTGACGGTGGCGGGGCTGCATCGCATACTGACTTCGCTGGTGACGAACTTTACTGGCTTCGCGCCCTTGGGGACTGTGCTGGTAGCGATGCTCGGTATCGCAGTGGCGGAAGGAAGCGGCCTGATCTCCGCTGTCCTGAGAGCCGTAGTGCTTTCGGCTCCGCGCAAGCTGCTGACCTTCGTAGTCGTCTTCGCGGGCGTGATGTCGCACATGGCTTCGGATGTCGGTTACGTGCTGGTCATCCCGCTTGGCGCGATGATCTTTCTGGCGGTCGGGCGTCACCCGCTCGCGGGACTCGCGGCGGCGTTCGCGGGAGTGTCAGGAGGTTTCAGCGCCAACCTGTTGCTTGGGCCAACAGACCCTTTGCTCGCCGGACTGACGCAGGAAGCGGCGCGCATCCTCGATAAAGCTTATGTTGTAAGCCCTGCGGCGAACTATTATTTTATGGCGACTTCGGCGGTCATGATCGCGCTGGCCGGGACATGGATCACGGAGAAAGTAGTCATCCCCCGCTTTGGCGAATATCGCGGAGACGAGAAGCCGGAAGAATTGAAAGAGCTGAGCGCGGCGGAAAAGCGCGGGCTGTGGTGTGCGCTCATCATGACCCTGCTGCTGGTCGGAATCATCCTGTGGGGACTCGTGCCTTCAAGCGGATTCCTGCGCGACCCGAAAACGGGCGGCGTCTTGCAGTCGCCGTTTCTGTCCGGCATTGTCGCGATCATCTTCTTCGGCGGCTTGCTGATCGGGCTGGCTTACGGCATCGCAGCGCGCACTATCCGCAATGACAGCGACGTGATGAAGGCGATGGAGAAGGCCATGGCGACGATGTCGCTCTATCTTGTGCTGGCCTTCTTCGCAGCGCAGTTCGTGGCCTTTTTCAACTGGACACATTTGGGCGTGATTACTGCCGTCAAAGGCGCAGAGCTTTTGAAAGCATCAGGCATCGGCGGCATTCCGCTCATCATCAGCTTTATTGTTGTCACCGTCCTGCTCGATCTGGTTTTGGGAAGCGCGTCCGCAAAGTGGGCTGTGATGGCTCCGGTCTTTGTGCCGATGTTTATGTTGTTGGGGTATTCGCCGGAGCTGACGCAGGCCGGTTATCGCATCGGAGACTCTGTCGCCAACATCATCACACCGCTGATGTCATACTTCCCGCTCGTCGTCGCCTTCGCGCAGAGATACGATAAAAAGGCTGGCATCGGCACGGTCATGGCAACGATGCTGCCTTACTCCGTGACCTTCTTTATTCTCTGGACGCTGCTCTTAATCGTCTGGTATCTGCTAGGGCTGCCGCTCGGGCCGGGCGCGGGCATCTACTATCAGGCAGCGCCGGTTACACCTTGAAAAGGATGAAGGCGGAAGGATGAAGGATGAAGGAGATGCTATTGAAGATGAACGGCTCAAGCTTCAATAGCATGCCTGTTATCCTTGCTCTTATTGGGTTGCCGCACGCACGAACTTCATGAATCAAACTAAAGAGAGATTTGCGCCATGGATTATTTTTCTGGTGGCGCTGGCCGTCTATCTCTGTTTTCCGACGAGGAATTATTACTGGGACGGAATTGATTTTGCTCACACGATTGAAATCTCAGGCTCGCTGAAATCTCTGATTCATCCCAATCATCTTGTTTATAACGTCGCCGGTTATCTTATCTACAAGGCAGCGCTGGCCGCCGGAGTTGAGGTCAGAGCTTTAGTCGTCTTACAAATCTCGAATAGCATC
>JACMLC010000687.1 GCA_014379795.1 Pyrinomonadaceae bacterium | reverse complement strand
TTCTGAATCGCTCGATTGAAAAATGGTTTAGCAATTTGCCGGAGGGAGTGGTCAGCGTTGCCACGCAGTTGCAGCGCGAGGCAGACGCCAACCAGATTCGCAGCCTGCGCGAAACGGCGACGATGCTCGCGCTGCTGATTGACAGGCAGCCGGAATTCAGTAGCCAGAGCATGCTCGAACAGTTGATGCAAAAGTGAAATCTGGCCGCGCTTGAGGTTGTGACGACCGAAGGCGAGATGCTGGCGAAAAGCGAGGCTGTTTTGACCGATGCAGAGCGGCTGTTGCTCAGGCAGGAAATCATCAACGCGCGCACAGCCAACGAGGCGAAGGATGACAAGGCCATAGTGCATAGGAGATACGATGCCGTCACAGTTCCATTAAACGGCGGAAACTATTTGACGGTCGCACGCGAGCGGCACATTGACTCGAACCTGAGCGAAAACCTCAGCGAGTCGCAGGGGCAATACGATGACTTGGTTTCAAAACAACGCAAGGTGCGCTGGCTCGGCATCTCGACACTCGGACTGTTGACGCTGCTTTTGCTGTTCGCCTCGACATGGACGGCGCTGCATCTGGCGCGCAGCATCGCGATTCCGATTGAGGCGCTAGCGATTGCTTCGAAAGAAGTCGCGCGCGGCAACCTAGAGCATTACGTCACGACGATTGCCAAAGATGAGTTAGCCTTGCTCGCAGATTCCTTTAATCAGATGACCGCGCAGCTCGCCGAAAATCGCCGCCGCATCGAAGCGGGCGCGGGCGAGTTGAGAGAGAAAAATCTGGCTCTCGAAGAGCGGCGCAATTATATCGAGACGGTTCTGGAATCCCTCTCGACCGGAGTCGTCTCGCTGGATGAGAGCGAACGCATCACGACCATCAACGCCGCTGCGACGACGATGCTGCGGCTGGCAGAGATGCCTGACGGTGTGGTCGCGTTATCGCAAATTACCAGCGCGGAAGACAGAGCCGTGCTGGAACGCCTGCTGCGCCGCGCGCGTCGCATGGGGCGAGCGTCGGAACAAACCGAGCTTGGCAGAGGCACTTTACCTGACAGCGAAGCTATCCCTGTTGCTTTGACCGCGACGGCTTTGCGCGCTCCGACAGGAGAGACGCGCGGAGCTGTTCTGGTCATAGAAGATTTATCCGAACTTCTTTCCGCGCAAAGAGCCGCAGCCTGGAGCGAGGTCGCGCGTCGTATGGCGCATGAGATTAAAAACCCCTTGACGCCGATTCAGCTCTCAGCCGAACGCATCGCAAAAAGCTTTCATCGCTTCGCGAATGAATCAAACGGCAACGGCTCAAACGGCAACAGCGCAGCTTTAAATCAAGAGCGCGTCGCGGGTATTGTGGATGAATGCACGACGACCATCACGCGCGAGGTCGCGGGACTCAAAGCGATGGTGGACGAGTTCTCACGCTTCGCGCGCTTGCCGCACGCGCGACTTGAGGCTGCGGACTTGAACGAAGTCGTCAGGCAGGCCGTCGCGCTATACGAAGACAGGCTGGAAGATACACGCATGGACGTACACCTGTCGCGCACGTTGCCAGCAGGCATGCTGGACACGGAGCAGTTGCGCCGCGTGTTCGTCAACCTGATAGACAACGCGCTTGAATCGCTGGCCGAGATTGAAGGCGAGCGGCGCATCACGGTTGCAACGGGGCATGACTCTTCGCGCGGCCTGCTCTTAGTTGAAATCGCTGACACGGGGCAGGGCATCTCGCGCGCGGATTTTTCTCGTCTCTTCCAGCCCTATTTTTCCACGCGCGGGCGCGGCACAGGTCTCGGCCTTGCAATCGTCCAGCGCATTGTCATAGAGCATGGCGGTCGCATCCGCGCCGAGATGAACCGGCCACGCGGCGCAAAATTTACTATCGAGCTACCTGTCACGAATGTCTGAATCAATCCTGATCGTAGATGATGAGCGCGGCATACGCGAGACCCTGCGCGCTGTGTTAGAGGACGAAGATTTCGTCGTGGATACAGTCGCGTCCGGCGAAGAATGCCTGAAGGCTGTCGAGCGCAAAGCTTACGGCTGCTTTCTGCTGGACGTGTGGCTGCCCGGCATTGATGGCCTTGAAACTTTAAAGCAGATGCGCGCGGCTGGCGTGGACGCTGCGGTCGTGATGATTTCCGGTCACGGAAACATAGAGACCGCCGTGCGTGCGACAAAACTCGGCGCGTTCGATTTTATTGAAAAGCCGCTCTCAATTGAAAAGACTGTCCTGACCGTGCGCAACGCTCTCCGCCAGCAGGAACTTGAGCGCGTCAATGCAGAGTTGGCCGCAGAGCTGAATCAGGAATTCGAGATGATCGGCGAGTCCGTCGCGATGCGCGCCCTGCGCAAACAGATCGCCGTCGTTGCGCCGACGGACGGGCGCGTCCTGATTTACGGCGAGTCGGGCACGGGCAAAGAATTGGTCGCGCGCACGCTCCACCTGCAATCGAGACGCGCGGGCGCGCCCTTTGTCGAAGTCAATTCCGCAGCGATTCCAGAAGAGCTTATCGAGTCCGAACTGTTCGGCCACGTCAAGGGAGCTTTTACGGGAGCGATGGCCGCCAAGAAGGGAAAGTTTGAGTTAGCGGACGGCGCGACGCTCTTTCTGGATGAAGTGGCGGACATGAGCGCGCGCGTGCAGGCCAAAGTTCTGCGCGTGCTTGAAGAGCAGCGGTTTGAGCCTGTCGGCAGCAACGCCTCTGTCCGCGTGGACGTGCGCGTCATCGCGGCGACCAACAAGAGATTGGACACAGAGATTGAGCAGGGAAATTTTAGAGCAGACCTTTTCTATCGTCTCAACGTGATTCCGTTCGAGATTCCACCCTTGCGCGAGCGGCTTGAGGACGTGCCCGCGCTGGTCGAATATTTCAACCTCAGATTTTCCAGCGCATATGGCAAGAAGCCCAAGAGCATCGAAGCGGAAGCGATTGAAGCTCTCCAGAATTATTCATGGCCGGGCAACATCCGCGAGCTTAAAAACACCATCGAGCGTGTCGTCATCATGCAAGCTAGAAACAAAGTCACAGCGGCGGATTTACCCGTGCTTGGCGGCGAAGAACCGCCCGCGGCCTCTTTTCGTTTCCCCTCATTCAAAGAAGCGACGGACGCTTATCACCGCGAGTTTATACAGAGAAAGCTCGCCGAAGTCGAAGGCAACGTCTCGCGCGCCGCTGAGCTGATGGGCGTAGACCGCAGCCACCTGTATCGCCGCATGAAAAGCCTCGGAATACAGGGACGCGGCGAGCGTTAGCGTGTGTTAGGGCATCAAAGCTTCCGCTGCAAATGTTTGGCAGCCGCGCTTTGCGCCGATGCACGTTGACAATTCAAGCTGTAATCGCTTATCTGTTACAGTTTGCTTTGGCTCGCGGAAGTGAGACTGAAACTTTTTATGTGCAATCGAAGTACAGCATTTGAAGGTATAAAATGGATTTTACGACTAAAGAATTATTAAAACGTTATGCGCGGCTCGCGCTGGGGCAGCCGTTTGCGCCCGTGCTGTTGAACATACTGGTCACGTCTGTTTGCGATATGCGTTGCACGCATTGCTTTTTCACGGAAGAGCTTGATGACCGCCCGCGCAAGAAGTTGCAGATGAAGACGCACGAGATTGAAAAAATCTCTGAAACGCTCGGCGGCAATCTGGGCGTGCTGATCCTTGCGGGCGGCGAGCCTTTCACACGCAAAGATTTGCCGGAGATTGCGCGCGCGTTTTATGAGAACAATAAGCTCGAATCCATCTACCTGATGTCGAACGGGCAGATTCAAAAGCGCATCATTCCGGACGTGATGAGGATGCTTGAGGAGTGCCCGAATCTGAACGTGGCGGTTGCGCTCGGCATA
>JACMLC010000686.1 GCA_014379795.1 Pyrinomonadaceae bacterium | reverse complement strand
CTGATTGAATATCAATCAAAAACATGTTCGGCAGATTCGTCCGCCGCGTAATATCAATCTCGTTCAAGAGGTTCGTCTGCAAAGACTGAATCGCCATCACGACAAAGACGCCGAGGCCGACAGCCATGATGATGACGCGCGTTTGATTGCCGGGGCGATACAGGCTATTGACGGCCTGCCTGACCGCGAACGAGCGTATGTGACGAACGCGGCTGACCAATCGGACTATCAAAATCGCAGTGACATACAAAGCCGCCGCCGCCACTCCCAAGCCCGCCAGAAAAAACAGCCCGACACGAATCGAACCCGCCTGCCACGAGGCCACCAGCAACAGCCCCAACGTCATCATCAACGCAGTCACCCAGCGCGTCAGGTCGAAACGGCGTCGCACATCATTGCCTGCATCATCCCTCAAGAGCATGTTAGGCTTGATGTGCCGGATACGCAGCAGCGGCAACGCCGCGAACAAAATAGAGATGAGCAAGCCCAGCCCCAATCCCTGCGCGACGGCTCCGAGAGAAAGCTCGAAAGACATGTTCGGCGGCAAACTTTCCGCCAGATAACTTTTGACTAACAGCAGCGCACCCTTTGCCAGCACGATGCCAAGAATGCTTCCCAAGAATCCCAACGTGATGACCTGTGCGAGATAAGCAGAGATAATCTTCCGGCCTGTCCCGCCGATGCACTTGAGGACGGCGATGGTCTTTTTCTTCTGCTCTATAAAAACGCGCGTCACGCTCGACACGCCGACGCCGCCAAGCACCAGCACAATCAGTCCTGTCAAAGATAAATAATTTTCCGTCCGCGAGAATTGCTCGCTCAGATTTTCCTGCGAGTCTCTGTAGGAATTGACGGTGACGAGCTGCCCTTTCAACTCATTGCGCAGGCTTTGTACGACAGTCTCAAGCACGCCTTCCTGTACCTGCAAGAGAATCCTGCGGCGCGCACGGCTGCCGAACCCGACGAGGCCGGTCGCCTCTACCGCGCCGCGCTCGATAAAGACGCGCGGCCCCAAACGAAAGCCGCTGCCGCCGCCCGGCTCACGCTCAAACTGCCCGCGAATCTCAAAAGTGGATTCGCCGATTTTGATTTTATCGCCGACCTTTAATTGCAAGCGTTCGAGCAGCAAGGGAGCAACCACCGCGCCGTTATTGGAAAGCAGGCTGTGATCGAATTGACGCCCATCGGCAAGCTTAAACTCGCCGTAGAGAGGATAGGGCGGCTCAATGCCTTTCAGCTCGACCATCAACGCGCCTTCACGCGCAAGGTCTGCGGGGCGCACCATCGTGTTGGACTCAATGGTTTCCGTCCGCGCCCGGATGGGAAGGGTTTGCGCGGCGCGCTCGATGATGGCGCGTGTCTCAGGTTTCCACTCGCGCGTCGAATCAATTTGCACGTCTGCGGTCAAGAGCGTACGCGCCTCGCTCGCCATCGCGCGATTGATGTTCTGGATAGTGGAGCGCAGCGCGACGATTGAGCCGACGCCGATGCCTATGCAGAGAAAGAAAAAGAGCAGCCTGCGCCAAGACGAGCGCATCTCTCGCCGCGCCATCTGAAAGATAAATTTCAAGAGCTTGCCACCTCTACAGTCTCTTCCTGCGTCTCTTTGAATTCCGCGTCACGGTCGCTATCGCTCACGACGCGCCCGTCCCTGAGAGAGATACTGCGCGTGGCTTCCGCCGCCAGCTCGTGATCGTGCGTCACCAGCACGAGGGTTGCGCCGCGCTTTTTATTCATCTCCAACATCAAATCAAAAACGTGTCGCCCGTTTTGTGAATCGAGGTTTCCGGTCGGCTCGTCTGCTAACATGATCTTGGGTTCGTTGGCGAAGGCGCGTGCGATGGCGATGCGCTGCTTTTCGCCGCCGGAGAGTTGCGAAGGATAATGATGCGCGCGTGCGATGAGGTCTACGTCTCCGAGCAATTGGCGGGCGCGCTCAGGAGCATCACGAAGCCCCGCGATTTCCATCGGGACGAGAACATTTTCCAACGCCGTCAGAGATGGAATCAGATGAAAAGATTGAAACACGAATCCGATTTTCGCGCTCCGCAATTCCGCGAGCGCGTCTTCGCTCATCTCATTGATGGACTGTCCGTCTATGCGAATCTCGCCCGCGCTCGGCGCATCTAATCCGGCGATTAATCCCAAGAGGGTTGATTTGCCGCTGCCGGAGGGGCCGACGATTGAGACGAATTGCCCGTCGGGAATGACCAGATCGAGCGCGTGCAAGATAGTTAAATCGTCTGCCCCGGAAGGAACTGTTTTTGAAACCTTGTATAATTCAATCATGAGAAATTATCTGTTCAGCCTTTTACTCGTCCTCGTCGCGCTCTTGATGGCCTGCGGCAACAGTGGCTCGCAAAATGTTTCGAGCCAGCCCGCGCCAAACGCCGCACCCTCTACGGCAACACCCAAAAACAGTCTACCTAAGATTGTCGCTTTCGGCGACAGCCTGACGGCAGGCTTGGGGTTGACCGAAAGCGAGAGCTACCCGTCCCTCTTGCAACGGAAATTAGATGCCGATGGATACAAATACGAAGTCGTTAATTCAGGGGTTTCAGGCGACACGTCCGCAGGGGGACTCAGGCGCATAGACTGGGCTTTGGAAGGCGAGGTGCATTTTCTGATTCTGGAACTCGGAGCCAACGACATGCTGCGCGGTCAGCCCGTCCCGTTGATGAAGAAAAATCTGGGACAGATAATCGAGCGCGCCAAGTCGCGCCGCGTCGAAGTCCTGCTCGCAGGCATGTACGCGCCGACCAATTCCGGCGCGCAATACCAGCAAGAAATCCGCGACGCTTTTCAGGCTCTCGCCCAAGAACATCAAGTGACGCTGATTCCCTTTCTCCTTGACCGCGTCGGAGGCATCGAATCTTTGAATCAGGCAGACGGCATCCACCCAAACGCCGAAGGCACACGCATCGTCACCGAAACGGTTTATCAAGCGCTGCGCCCGCTGCTTGAGAAACAGAAACAAGCTGCGTCAAAGTAGATAGCTTAACCCGAGTTAAGCGCCAGGAATCAGAGGAATTTTCTAATGACTAATCTCATCTATTCCCCCGAACAACTGAATGCACACAGCCTTGATGTGATCATCGTTGGCTCAGGCCCTGCTGGAGTTGCCGTTGCGGAGCGTCTTTATCAAGAGCATCCCAGTGCAACTATTGGAATACTAGAAAGAGGTAGTGTTCTAACGCTAAACCACATCAGTAATATTTTTCCGAATGAACTGAGGCGACCTTTCATTGATCGGTTCAAGATTAAGCCATGGGAGGGAGGGTTTCAAGAAGGTGGCATGCTGCTCCCGGCGCTTGGCGGTAGAGGCATTGCCGCTGGCGCTCACCTGCGCCGGTTTGACAAAGATGATTTCAAACTTTGGGCAAATGGAGAATGGCCCGATTCAGTAATAAAGGACTTCCCAGACTATTACAACGATGCCGAACTTGCCCGGCGTGTCAGTGTCAGTGCAATTCGTGGCCCGGCGCAGACTTGGGCGCTTGGATTACTTAATAGTTTCCATGCCTATCCGCCGCCAATCGGCGTAGACCTTTGGTCCGAAGGCGGATTTGAGATCGGACGAGGTTATGATAGTTCTGTGTCAAGGCTGTGGAAACTACTTATTCAAGACACTCTTGAGCATGAAAATGAAAAACGACGCATTTATGTTGCGACGAACGCTTATGTCACCAAGATCGAACACAAAGACTCTCAAGTTACAGGACTCCGATTCCTAAACACGTTACTGAAGCCGGATAACGACCCTGTTCTCCTGCAAAGCAAGATCGTCGTCTTGGCGGCAAGTACCATAGAATCTGCCCGTCTCTTTTTACATTCTCAACTTGCCCCCGAAAACCCTATCGCCGGATGCTATTTGGCGGAACATATAGAGTGTCGTGCGAAGATAATGGTTTCGCCTATTACACGTGAAGTTCAAAGCCAAGGCGTAAGCGTCGTCATTCCGCCTCAAAAGACAGATAAAATAGACCCGATGGATCGATTTCAAATTCACTTGCGCGGGCAGCCTGATCGTGATGGAAATTTGTCAATCGACATTGGCGGGTTTGCGGCCATGGATCCGGAACCAGCTAATTGCGTTACACTGTCTGCTAACAGAGATATTTATGGTATCCCTAAAGCTTATATAGCCATCAGTTCCTCTAAAAGTGATGAGCAAAGGGTGAAGCGCATGTGCCTGCGAATAAGAGAAATAAAAGACATACTTGGTGGGAAATTCATTACAGAACGTTTCCCTTTTGAAGAGGTTCAGCCAACATACACTGAGGAAGACAAAGCAATTCAAAAAATGGATTGGGGTCGAAGCTACCATGAGGCTGGGACATTACGGATGGGCGTTAACCCGAAGACTTCAGTCACAAATGAGTTTGGACAAGTTCATGGGATTTCAAATCTATTCGTGGCAGATGCTTCGCTCTTCCCGTGTGTCGGTATTGCAAATCCTATGCTCACGATTACATCATTGGCGTACCGTGTTGCCGATCATATTAAGGGGGAAATATGAGGAAAGGTTCACCTTTGGTCGCCAAGCCACGCCTGTCAACTTATTGAACCCCAGGAGACAGATGACAGTCGTATGATGAGAGCAATCGCCTGTGCCGCCTGCTACGCAGACTCTTTGAGTTGCTTACGTCGAACTCTTGTTAGCTTAAACCTGATTATTTTACCGGCTTCAGAACCAGCAGTGTAATGTCATCATGCTGCGGCGCGCCGTCTGCAAAGCGGTCTATCTCTCGTATGACCTGACCGACGATGCGTTGCGCTGAATTGTCTTTCGTCTCGTGCAGATGCTCTTGCAGGTTTGCTTCGCCCCATTCCTCTTCGGTTTTATTTTGAGCCTCCGATACGCCGTCGGAATAGAGCGCGAGCAGGTCACCCGCGTTGAGCTGAAAGCTCTTCTCTTCATAAGACATCCCTGCGAACATCCCCAGAGGCAGGCCGGTGGTCTTTAACAATTCGGTTTCGCCTCCGTCACAGCGCAATAAGAGGCATTCGTTGTGTCCGGCGTTGACATAATCGCCGACGCCCGTCGCCGGATTGATTTGGACCAGAATGGCTGTGACGAATTTGTTTGAAGGCGAAGTGGCGTACAGCAATTCGTTCGTGCGCGCGGCGAGTTCTGTGAGCGAGGTGGCGCGCCCCGCCAGCGCGCGCAAGGTCGCCTGCATGTTGCTCATGAGCAGCGCGGCGGGCAAACCTTTTCCCGAAACAT
>JACMLC010000685.1 GCA_014379795.1 Pyrinomonadaceae bacterium | reverse complement strand
GATCAAGTCATAGTCGCGCCCGTGCCGGACACAGCGGAACGATTTCAGCCTTTCGAGTTGACGCCGGGAGCGTCGCTCTTCCGGCGTGAGACGATGGCTCCGATGGGCTGTCTTCCCGGCGATGTAAACGAAGACGGCTTGATGGACGTGATCGTCTATTACTGGGGACGCACTCCCGTCGCCTTTATTCATAAAACAGAGACGGCTTCGCAGGGCGCAAAGCTTTCCGCCGCGTCTTATGTGGCACAGGAAATCGTGCAGGGCGGCGAACGCTGGTACACCAATGCCGCGACGTTCGCAGACCTTGACGGAGACGGGCACGCAGACCTCATCGCCGGGAATTATTTTCAGGACGGAGCGCACATTCTGGATGCAAACTCGCCCGTGCCGGACGAGATGCAACACTCTATGTCCAGGGCTTCCAATGGCGGAGGCAGCCACCTGCTGCGCTGGACTGGAGCGAGCCAGGGGAACGAGCCTTCTGTCCAATTCAGTTTGATGCAGGGAGCCATCGAGGGCGATGTGGAAGGCAAGCTCTCACACGGCTGGACGCTCGCGGTCGGCGCAGAGGATTTGGATGGAGACTTGCTGCCCGAAATCTATTTCGCCAACGATTTCGGGTCAGATCGTTTATTCCACAATCGTTCACGTCCCGGCGCATTTCACTTCGTGCTGCTTGAAGGAGAAAAAGGCTTCCAGACGCCCAGCTCAAAAGTTCTCGGCCACGATTCCTTCAAAGGCATGGGCGTGGACTTTGGCGACCTCAACGCAGATGGCTTGCCGGACATTTTTGTCAGCAACATCGCGCGCGAATTTGCGCTCGAAGAGAGTCATCTGGTTTTTATCAGCACAGGCCAGACAGGTCTCATGCAGGAAGGTGTCGCGCCTTACATTGATCGCAGCGAGCCGCTCGGCCTCTCGCGCAGCGGTTGGAGCTGGGATGTCAAGCTTGGCGACTTTAACAACGACACAAAGCTTGAGGTGATACAGGCGACGGGCTTCGTGCGCGGCGCAGTCAACCGCTGGCCTGAGCTGCATGAGCTGGCGATGGGCAACGATCAATTGCTCGAATATCCCGGCGCATGGCCTCGTTTGATACCAGGCGAGGATGGCTTGAGTTTTCAGGAACACAATCCCTTCTTCATGCTGGCGGGCGACGGTCGTTATTACGATGTCGCGCCGGAGTTGGGACTCGGTGTCCCGCAGATAAGTCGCGGCATCAGCACGGCTGACGTGGATGGTGATGGCCGACTCGATTTCACGTTGGCAAACCAGTGGGACGACTCTTATTTCTATCATAACCAGAGCGCGGCGGCGGGCGCGTTTCTGGGGCTGCATTTGCGGCTGCCCGTCACGGCGCAGGATGCCGGACAGACAAAGGTTTGCCCTGGACACCCGCAGGCAAATCTTGCGAGCTTTCCGGCCATCGGCGCGCAGGCCACAGTCTACCTGCCGAATAATCGCAGGCTGGTTGGTCAAGTGGATGGCGGGAACGGCCATTCCGGCAAACGTAGTTCCGATTTGCATTTCGGATTAGGGAACACGGGAGAGATGAAAATACGTGTGGCTCTGCGTTGGCGTGATAGAGCCGGAGTAGTTCGACAGACGGAATTAGAACTATCGCCCGGATGGCACACAGTGCTGCTCGGCGGAGCAGAGGGGGGAAGCAATGAGTGCCGATAATAACCGTCTGCCAAACGACCGCCTGGGCGGGTTGCGCCGCTTTGCCGTCGCCATCACCGTCCTCAATATTTTAGGGCACACAGTTTTAGGTTTCGAGCAGTCCTTGATGCAGCCTCTGGTCGCGCTTGCGGCGGGCTATAGCACGGAAATCCTGCTCGAACTGGTTCAGGCGTGGAGCCAGCAACGCAGGCCGCAATTTATGGGCGGTTACAAAAAGCTGGTGGACTTCCTGCTCCCGGCTCATATTTCCGGTCTGGCCGTCGCGATGCTGCTGTATGCGAACGAACGTCTGTGGCCTGTTGCTTTTGCGACTGCGGTGGCTATCGGGTCGAAAGCGATCTTTCGCGCGCCCGTCGGGCGTGGCGTGCGTCATTTCTACAACCCGTCGAACTTCGGCATCAGCGTCACCTTGCTACTCTTCACATGGGTCGGCATCGCTCCGCCTTATCATTTTACGGAAAACTTAGACCGGATTGGCGACTGGCTGCTTCCCGGCATCATTATCGTGACGGGCAGCTTTCTCAACTGGCGGTTCACGCACAAGCTGCCGCTTATCGCAGGATGGCTGGGCGGATTCGTGGTGCAGGCAATCATCCGAAGCTGGCTCTTCGACACGCCGCTGGTGGCTGCGCTGTTGCCGATGACGGGCATGGCTTTCATTCTTTATACCTTCTACATGGTGACAGACCCTGCGACCACTCCGCAGGGAAAACTGTCGCAGATTTTCTTCGGCGCGGGCGTCGCGGCGACTTATGGATTGTTGATGGCGTCGCACATCGTCTTCGGGCTGTTCTTTGCGTTAACGATAGTTTGCACAGTGCGCGGGTTGGGATTGTATGCGCGGGCATGGATGGCTCATCGCAGCCGTTCCAAACTGAGCGCAGGGCAGACGCCTGCGCCGGTGGTAGCAAGGGGGACTTAAACCGTGCGTGACTCAATCGCGGTCGTGGGGATGGCCTGTAGATACCCGGACGCGCGTTCGCCCTCCGAACTTTGGGAGAACGTGTTGTCCGAGCGTCGCGCGTTCAGGCGCATGCCGCCGGAGCGACTAAGGCTCGAAGATTACTTTTCGACAAATCGCGCTGCGCCTGACTGCTTCTATTCGACAGAGGCGGCGTTGATAGAGGGTTACGAATTCGACCGCGTGCGTTTCCGCGTGGCGGGCAGCACCTTTCGCACAGCCGATTGGACGCACTGGCTCGCGCTCGACGTAGCGGCTCAGGCATTGAGCGACGCGGGATTCGCGGATGGCCTAAATCTTCCGCTTGAGACGACGGGGGTGTTTCTGGGCAACACGCTGACAGGCGAATTCTCCAGAGCGAATGGGTTGCGCCTGCGCTGGCCTTACGTGCGCCGCGTGGTCGAAGCTTCGCTCGCTGAAGCAGGCATCACGACAGAGCAGCGTTTGGCTTTGCTCAAGAATTTAGAGACCAGCTACAAAGCCCCCTTCCCGGACACGAATGAAGAATCTCTGGCGGGCGGCCTCTCAAACACCATCGCCGGTCGCATCTGTAATTACTTCGACCTCAAAGGCGGCGGCTACACGGTGGACGGCGCGTGCGCCTCTTCGCTGCTGGCTGTGGCGCAGGCTTGCAACGCGCTCGTCGCGGGCGATGTGGATGCGGCGCTGGCTGGCGGCGTAGACCTCAGCATGGATCCATTTGAGCTGGTCGGCTTTGCCAAGACCGGCGCGCTGGCGCAAGAGATGATGCGCGTTTATGACGTGCGCTCGCAAGGGTTCTGGCCGGGAGAGGGCTGCGGGTTCGTCCTCTTGCTGCGAGAGGAAGATGCGCGTGCGCGCGGGCTTCCTATCTACGCGACGATAAAAGGTTGGGGCATCTCATCCGATGGGCACGGCGGCATCACGCGGCCTGAGGTCGAGGGACAAATGCTCGCGCTGGAACGCGCTTACGCCCGCGCGGGCTTCGGCATCGAGACGGTCGCATACTTTGAAGGACATGGAACGGGAACGAGCGTCGGCGACACGACGGAACTACGCGCCCTCTCACGCGCCAGACGCCAAGCCTCGCCAGCCTCCGGCACAGCCGTCATCGGCTCTCTCAAGGCCAACATCGGTCATACCAAAGCGGCAGCCGGTGTGGCCGGTCTCATCAAAGCTGTGCTCGCGCTTCAGGCGCGCATTCTGCCGCCGACGACCGGATGCGAAGAGCCGCATCCCGAATTGAAAAGCGAAACCCCGGCCTTGCGCGTGCTCAAGCAGGGCGAGCAGTGGCCGCGGGAGCAGTCCCTGCGCGCGGGTGTCAGCGCGATGGGCTTTGGCGGCATCAACGTCCATCTGGCATTGGAAGGAGAAACGCCGAAAAAATCTCCGGTCGCGCTCAGTTTTAAAGAGCGCATGCTGATCTCTTCAGCTCAAGACGCCGAACTGTTTCTGCTCGGGGCGCGCAGTCTCGCAGAACTGCAAGGTCAGGTGGAACATTTACAGAGCTTCGCTTTCAAGCTTTCGCGAGCGGAGCTGTCCGACCTTGCGGCGCAACTGTCTAGAACTCTCGACCAGAGAGAGGTGCGAGCAGCATTGGTTGTTTCCACTCCGGCGGAACTTGCCGGACATCTGGCGCGCCTCAAAGCCCTCATCGCCAGCGGCGCAGATGCCTGCATGGATGCTCAAAGCGGTCTCTTTTTCAGCTCGACTCCAACATCTCAATCGAAAGCCGTGCGGGTTGGGTTTCTCTTTCCAGGTCAAGGCTCGCCCGTCCACACTGGCGGGGGAGCTTTGCGCAGGCGTTTTGAATTCGTGACAGGGCTGTACGAGCGCGCACATTTCCAGGAGGGTGATAATTCGACGGCGACAGCGGTGGCGCAACCGGCCATCGTGACCGCTTCGATGGCTGCACTGCGCGTCCTCGAAAGATTGGACATCACGGCTCACGTCGCGGTCGGGCACAGCCTGGGCGAAATGACCGCGCTGCATTGGGCGGGCGCGCTTGACGAGGAAGCTTTACTGCGTCTTGCCACTGTGCGCGGGCGCGCGATGATGGAAGTCAGCGGGCCTCCCGGCGCGATGGCGAGTATCGCCGCCGGTCGCGTAGAAGTCGCCGCGCTTTTGAATGGCGATAGAGCCAACATCGCCGGACTCAACTCTCCTGGACAGACAGTGCTTTCGGGCGAAGCGCAGGCGATTGAAGCTCTCGTGTCGCGCGCGGTCAGGCAAGGTTTCCGCGCGGCGCGTCTGCCCGTCTCGCATGCATTTCATTCTCCGCTGGTCGCCGAAGCCGCGCCCGTGCTGGCCGCGCATCTCGCGGATGAGCGGCTGAAGCCGCTTGAGCGAACTGTGTTTTCAACCATCACAGGCTCGCGTCTCTGTCCTGAGACAGACCTGCGCGCACTGCTCTTCAAACAGGTCACATCGCCTGTGCTGTTCATGGATGCTGTCGTCGCCGCCGATGCGGCGGGCGTAGACCTCTGGATTGAAGTCGGGCCGGGGCATGTGCTCTGCGGGCTGGCGGGCGAACTCGTCAGCTCGCCCGTGGTTTCGATAGATGCCGGCGGGCGTTCACTCAAAGGGCTGTTGCAGACAGCCGGGGCAGCCTTTGCGCTTGGATCCCAGCTCAATCACGCGATGCTCTTTGAAGGACGATTCACGCGGAATCTCAGTCTGAATTGGCATCCGAAATTTTTTGTCAACCCGTGCGAACTCGCTCCTCTCTCTGAAACTTTAAGCGCAGGACAGCCAGCTCAACTTTCGAGAGAAGATTCGGAAGCCGAAGCGTTGGAAGCTCTCAGAGCATCATCCATCGAGCCATCCGGCGCGTCCGCTCTGGAAGTCATCATGCAACTGGTCGCGGCGCGGGCAGAGCTTCCGGCTGAAGCGGTCAAACATGATAGCCGGATGCTGAACGATCTGCATTTGAATTCTATTACAGTAGGCCAACTCGTCGGAGAAGCCGCGCGGCGTTTAGGCGTGCCGTCGCCGCTCTCGCCCACCGATTATGCTGATGCGACTGTTGCAGAAATCGCCGAAGCCTTAACCGCGCAAACGCACCACGCAACGCTTGCGCATGAGGCGGAAGAATCGCCTCTTGGTGTCGCCAAGTGGGTGAGGCCGTTCACCGTCGAACTGATAGAAACAGCTTTGCGCCGCCGCGAGCCTCCAGCCGTCAGAGGCTCATGGCAGGTGCTTGCACATCCGTCTCATCCGCTCGCAGATGCAGTGCGCTCAGCTTTTACAGCATGCGATGCGGGCAGAGGATGTGTCGTCTGTCTCTCGCCGGAACCTGATGAAAGCGATGTCAGCCTCCTGTTAGAAGGAGCGCGGGCGGTTCTAAGCGCGGGCGAAGGGACATGGTTTGTGCTGGTGCAACAGGACGGAGGCTCGTCTGCGTTTGCACGCACGCTGCATCTGGAAGCGCCGCAAGTGAATACCTGCGTGGTCAATGTGCCCTTCGCCGCGCCGCGCGCCGCAGAGCGTGTGGTGGAGGAGGCGCTCTCCACGCGTGGATATTCCGAAGCTCATTACAAGCCGGACGGGCGACGTTTTGAATCCGTCTTGCGTGCGCGTGTCGTGTCCGGGCCGGACAGTTCTGCGGCGCGGCTGCCCTTGGGCGCGGATGACGTGCTGGTCGTGACCGGAGGCGCGAAGGGCATTACAGCCGAATGCGCTCTGGCAGTGTCGCTGGAAACGGGAGCGCGTCTGGCTTTGATCGGGCGTGCAGAGCCGTTTGGAAACGTCGAGCTGGCTGAAAGTCTCAAACGCTTCACAGATGCCGGGGTCGAGTTCAGATACATCGCCGCAGACGTGACGAACGCTTCGGCCATCAACGCCGCGATGCGCCGGATAGAGTCGGAGCTTGGCCCGGTGACGGGGATTCTGCATGGCGCGGCGAGGAACATGCCGCAGTCGTTGAGCAAGCTTGATGAGCAAAGTTTTCAAGAGACCCTCGCTGTAAAAGTACAGGGCGCGCGAAACCTGCTGGCGGCAGTTGACCCTGAGCGTTTGCGTCTCTTGATTACGTTCGGCTCCATTATCGCGCGCACGGGTTTGCCGGGAGAGGCCGATTACGGTCTTGCCAACGAGCGGCTGACACGCTTGACCGAGCGATGGCAAGCGTTGCATCCGGCCTGTCTTTGTCTCGCGGTGGAATGGTCAATCTGGTCTGATGTCGGCATGGGCGCACGGCTCGGGCAGATGGACGCGTTGAGACGGCAGGGCATCGAGCCGATTCCGCCGGGTGACGGCGTGGCTCTGCTGCTCAAACTGCTCTCGCAGCCGCAGCCCTCTACGACGGTCGTGGTGATCGGTCGCTACGCAGACATGCCGACCTACAAGATAGAGCGGCCTGAACTCCCCTTGGGGCGTTATCTTGAACAGGCCAAGGTCTACTATCCAAATGTCGAGCTCGTAGTGGATAGCAATCTCTCGACGGGAACAGACCCTTATCTCAACGATCATCAGTTTCAGGGAGAGCGGCTGCTGCCAGCCGTCATGGGACTTGAGGCGATGGCTCAAGCCGCCGCCGCGCTGACAGGGGCGACTGATGCTCCGGCTTTCCGGGACGTGAATTTTAATCGCCCGGTAGTGGTTCCCGAAGCAGAACAGGTAACGATTCGCGTGGCCGCGCTCGTGCGAGAGCCGGGGGTCGTCGAGGTCGTGCTGCGAAGCGGCGAGACGGCTTTTCAGGTAGACCATTTTCGCGCGACGTGCCTCTTTGATAAATCAAGGCTCCGAGATGTGCAGCCCCCCGCGTTGCCGCCCGCAGCCGTAGACGCAGAAAAGCATGTCTCCATCCATCCTGTGCATGACCTCTACGAGACGATTCTCTTTCATAGAGGAAGATTCCGCAGGTTGAAAGGCTATCGCTTTCTCAAGGCCACGGAGTGTGTCGCAGAGATAACGCCCGATGGCGATACTTCATGGTTTAGCCAGTATCTTCCGGCAGGTCTCATCCTCGGCGACCCAGGGGGGCGCGATGCCGCAATACACTCCATCCAGGCCTGCATTCCGCATGCGACGCTCCTACCCATCGGAGTGGATCGCGTCTCGTTTGATAAAGCTCTCAATCCATCCGAGCCGCTTTGCGTACATGCGCTTGAGCGCAGCCAGGACGGGAGCACGTTCGTTTATGACCTGAACGTGACAGGAGCAGATGGACTGCTGCGGGAGCGTTGGGAGGGCCTGCGTTTGCGCCTGATTGCCAACTCATCATTTCGCGGGGCATGGCCTGTCGCGCTGCTCGGCCCTTACATCGAGCGGCGCCTGCGTGAATTCTATCCTCCTGCAAAAGTCTCCGTCGTTTGCGAGCGTGAGGTGACACTTGCGCGACAGGAGCGTAGTGACAGAGCTATTCAAAATGCGCTCGGTCGCGGCGTGGAGGTCTTGAGGCTTCCGGGCGGAAAGCCCTACGTAACTGAAGAAATGGGTGTGTCTGCCGCGCATTGCGGCGAACTGACGCTCGCGGTGTCAGGCACGGGCGCGACAGGCTGCGACCTTGAGCAAGTGTCTGAGCGCACGGCTGCCGTCTGGCTGGATTTACTGTGCGCGGAGGGCGCGCGGCTGGCCGGGATTATCGCTCGCAGCGTCCCGGAAGAGCAGGGGACGGCAGCGACCAGAGTGTGGGCTGCACGCGAAAGTTTGAAGAAGGCGGGCGCGCTCGGTGATGCGCCGCTGCTGCTCGTCTCGTCTGAAGCGGATGGCTGGGTACTGCTCTCATCAGGCTCATTGCGTATCGCAACATGGGAAACGGAAGTGCGCGGCTGCGCCGGAAAGTTAGTCGTCGCAGTGCTGTTGGGGGATGGATGATGCGAGCGTATGAACACCGTCACGTCGTCGGCTTTGAAGAGACGAATCTGGTCGGCAACGTCTATTACGCCAACCATGTTCGCTGGCAGGGCAAATGCCGCGAGATGTTTCTGCACGACCACGCGCGCGACATACTGGAACAACTCAAGCACGGCTTCGCCCTCGTGACGACGCGCGTCTCCTGCGAGTACCTGACCGAACTCTCGGCCTTTGACGAGCTGCTGATACGCATGCGGTTGGGTGAATTAAAGCAGAATCGAATCACTATGACTTTTGAATACTGGCGCTGCACGCCCGCCGGAGAAGAGCTGGTAGCGCGCGGCGAGCAGCAGGTCGCATGCATGCAACGGGAAGGGGATAAGATGATTGCGACGCCTATTCCGGCTGTGCTGCGCGACGTGCTCAGAACATACGACGAAAACTAACCGATAACCTGATTCAACAATGGATGCACAAAAGGAGATGCTAATGGCGACGGTCTCTCACACTACAGTCTGTCGTGACTATACTATCGAATCAAGATACCGCACGGTCGAGCGGGTCATACGGAAGATGCAGGAACAGCTTGACGAGCCGTTCTCTTTGAAGGAGATGGCGGAGGTTGCTTACCTCAGCCCGTTTCATTTCAATCGCGTCTTTCACCAGATTACAGGTATTCCGCCGACTCAATTTCTTTACGCGCTCAGGTTGGAGGCAGCCAAACGCCTGCTTTTGACGACGCATCTGCGGGTGACGGATGTATGTTACGAGGTGGGCTATAACAGCCTCGGCACATTCACGACGCGTTTTACGCAGCTTGTCGGTTTATCGCCCTGTCAATTGCGCCGCCTGCCCGAGCACTCTCTGCTGATGCCCACGGAAGCAACGGGCGACAGCCGCCTGCCTCTTCCGGCTCCGACCTCTTCCGGTTCATGGATTGAAGGTAAGATTAGCGCGCCCGAGCCGGACACAAAGGCCATCTTTGTCGGGCTGTTCCGAATGCGGATTCCGCAAGGTCGCCCTGTCGCCGGGGCGTTCCTGACCAGCCCCGGCAAATATCGTATGGGGCCTCTGCCCGATGGGCGTTACTACCTGTTTGCGGCGGCTCTGCCGGATGGGACGGGACCGCTCACATACTTGTTGCCAAATATTGCCTCGATGCTGGTCGGAGGCGGTCAAGGGTCGCTCGTGGTGAAAGGCGGGAAGGTGAGCGGTAAGACCGACCTCAACCTACGGCCAGTGCGCTTGACTGACCCGCCCATTCTCATTGCTCTGCCCTCGCTACTCGCCGGACAGTTGCATGTCTGAGAAAATAATGTTGATACGGATAATCAGTATCCTCGGCCACTGTCTCAAAGTAGCCGGTTTGAGTGGCCTCACCAAACTCCGCGAATTACTACCGTCACGCGAGCAGACGGCAGACCCTTTATTGACACGGAGCCTTGTCTCAATCTGTGAACGATGCGGTGGCGCCTTTCCCAAGGTCGGCCAGATTTTAAGCACCCGTGCCGATCTGTTGCCGCCAGCATGGTGTGTTGGCCTGACCGCTCTGCAAGACGATATGGCGCCGCTTTCGGAATCGGAAATACTTGGAGCTTTAGAGGATAACCATTTAACTTCGTCTTTTCTTTTTTTCGATCCTAAAGCCGTCGCCAGCGCGACCATCGCCCAAGTCCATCGCGCCATTCGGCTTGATGATCAACGAGAAGTTGCCGTCAAGATCATGCGCCCCGGTGTCCGTAGAAAGCTCGAACAAGATTGTGCCATCGCGCTCTTCTTCGGTAAATATCTTGCACGTTTCCCCAAACTGCGTAGCGTGCCTGTGATCGAAGCTATCGCTGACACTAATCAGATACTGCTGGCGCAGACTGATTTTGTGCGAGAGGCAGCTAAGTTAAAACGTCTGGCTAATTTATTCCGCGATAATGAGAGTGTCATTGTGCCCGCCTTACATCCTGACCTGTGCTCGGAGGGCATTCTGTGCATGGATTACGTTTCCGGCATGAAGAAGCTGACAGACAAACAACTCTCCGACCGGAAAGCGAAGGAGGCTATTACGGGTGGCCTACGCGCGCTTTACAAGATGATTTTCGTAGATGGATTGGTACATTGTGACTTGCATCCGGGTAACATCATGGTGGCTCCCGATGACCGCGTAGTGATCCTCGATGCCGGTTTTATGGTGGAGTTGGATGATGCTACCCGTCGCTCTTTCGCAGAGTTTTTCTGGGCCATTGCCTTTGCGGACGGCTCTACTGTAGCGCGCATCGTGCGCGAAACCGCGACGCGGCTTCCGGATGGTCTCAATGAGGCGGAATTCGACCGGGACATCTCAGAGCTTATCGGGCGAGTCGGCGGCTTGAGAGCAAGGGACTTTCAGGTCGGCAGTTTTGTGGGCGACCTCTTCGCCATCCAGCATAAGCATGGCATCTATGGCACATCCCGATTCACCCTCATTATCCTGTCACTGCTCGTTTATGAAGGAGTCGCTAAAGACAGGTTTCCAGACCTTGATTTTCAGAAGGAGGCCGTGCCCTTCGTTTTAGCAGCGCTAGCCGCCAAGCCCTCTCCTCCGGCAGAGCATACTGAAGGCACTGCCCTGGCAGCTTTCGCGCTGTCGCGGCCTTAGCCCTGAAATATTTTTCGCAAACGTGGCTATTTGCCCTTTGTGGGCTTTTTCTCGCCGGGGCCGAAGAAGCTGCCAAGCGGGTCGCGTTGTGCAGACCAGCCGCGAATCTTGCGTGCGTGATTTGTGCCTTCCAGAAATTCATCGGAGGTAATCGTCCTCATGCCCCAGCAGCAGCCGCGATTAAAGGCTATGCCGCGCTTGCGGTCTTCAAAGGGCTTCTCGAAGGCGACGAGCACGCCGCGCGGAGGAATGCTGACAACCGGGGTGCAAATTGCCACGCCCATTTGCCCGTCCATAATTTTCATGTCATTGATAAACACGTCGTAGCACGCGCTGTAAATAATTGTCGCAGGAAAGTCCGGCCCTTCCTGATTGGCGAAACAAATGCTTCGCGGCTGCTTCTGAGGCGGCGGCGTCAGGCTAAAGGTGATGTAAGCATCCTTGCCAAACTTCTCCGAAAGCAGTTGGCTACGGCCATGCAG
>JACMLC010000684.1 GCA_014379795.1 Pyrinomonadaceae bacterium | reverse complement strand
TTCAGGCTGTCAAAAGTTTTGCCCAGCTCAAAGAGACGCGCCATCTTGCGAAACGGCAGAGCATTGTTATCGAGATTATGCTCAAGGTCGGTCATGTAGTCGCGCATCATCTCAAGCACGGACTGCTTGCCGACCATGTCCGCCTTAATCTGTTTGACGACATCGTCGTCATCCTTCAGATTTTCGAGACAGGTCAAGGTCGTCAACGTCTCTGCGGAGATAGCGACACGCGGCTGGCTCGTCACCAGACCGGCGGCGCTCAGCAACTCGCCTTTAATCTCAAGCGTAAATGTTTCGTGCGGCGACGCGTTGAACTTGACGGTCGTTTCCGTCGTCTGAAGCATCTCGCCCGCAGGAGTTTTGACGGTCAGGTAAATGTCCGGCTCGGAATCGAAGAGCTGTTTGAAAGCCCCTTCGTCGTATTCAATGTGAAACGCGCCGGACGCGTCCGTCAACACCTCTCCGAGCAGGTCATCAAATATCATGTCGTCATCGAACGCGCTGACGATGACGCCGGGAATGCCCTGCTTGGTTTCCAGTTCCTGCACGCGCCCGGTGATTTCGTACTTCATGTAAGAAAACCTCCTTCTCGAATCAGGCATCACGCGCGATCAATTCGCTGTGATGAACCCCCAGGTGAAGCCCCATGAACCTGTTCGTCAGGCGATAGTGGTCTGTGCCTTTGCCGTACACGTCGCGGCGAAACGGCAGCAAGACTTCGTAGACTTTCTCAAACGTCTGGCGGTCGTAAACGGCCAAAGTGTTGTAGCCGCGATTGCCCGTCACAATATATTTGCCGTCAGGCGAAACGCGCGTCGCGTAGATGCCGTCGAGGATGCGATTGCCCGTCACCTGCAAGGTTTGCAGCATGTAATGCGTGGCGGTCGCGGTGGGTTTGCGAGCCATCGCGCCCATCAGTGTGTGCAGCTTGTCGCGGATGGAAAAGGCGCGCGTCGTCCATTTGGGGATGCAAGGGAGGACGCGGCTCTCTGCGAAACGTTCGAGCGGGATTTCGAGGACGCAATGACTGCCGCCGCTGGCGATGTACAGCGTGTCATCCGCAATATCTATGTCCGAATTGAGGTGTCCGGGAAATTCCGCAGAGCTGCTCCATGTGCGTGTGATGCGCGCGGTCGGTAAATCAATCTCGTAGATGTATTCACGGATAAAGCCGGGAGACCAGTTGACCCAATCTTCGTGATCCGTGATGAGCGAATAGGTCGCGGCATAGCCGACGGGTTTCGTCGGGTGAACGCGGCAATGCCAGACGTTGTTCTGGACTTTGATAATCCGGCTGCGCTTGTTCGGGTCTGGCTCTTCCAGATCGAAGACGCCGACCTGCCGGACATCCCTCTTCTCAGGCCCGAGGTCGCCCATCAAAATATATCTGCGCGTCGCGTCCCAGCGCAGCTCGTGCGCGTTCTCAAGATAATGCGGCCCCAGCCTTTCCGGATTCTTCAAATCGTCAACGTGAAAGCGATAGAGATGATCGCCCAAGGCTCCGATAAAACGCTCGCTGTCCGGATACCAGAGATGATGCGTGTTGGCGCGCAGGCGATAGCCGCTCTCCTCGAAATACATGGTTGACTGCCGCGTCACTTCCTGCATCTTGTCGGGGTTTGAGATGTCAACAATGAAAATCGTCTGGCTGAAGTTGCCAAGAAGCGCCAGCTTGCCGTTCGGCGCGACCGAAGGGTTGTGAGCCGAGCTGATGCCGTAAAAGTGTTTGATGTAAAATTTTCGTTCAGGCCAATCGAAGCGCAGGAGTCCCGCGCTGCCAATCAACCCGTCCAGATGCGGCCCGTCAAGGGCAAAGTAGACACTGAAGGGTGCGTCGCTGCTCACGTGGCCTCCTTTATTTTAGAGCGCCCAACAAGAACAAGATTAGCCACAGAGACACAGAGACACAGAGATAAGAGCAAACATTTGATTTAGCATCTCCTTCATCTACTTTTATTGCTCCGTGTCTCTCCGGCCTCTGTGGCTGTGTTTTGTATGCGTTCTTAGAAACACTCGTATCTTCCGAAAAGCTTGCTATACATCAAACGGCTTTTAGCCTTTGATGGCAGCCGCTGGTTGGCGTAAGGTAAAGTCTCCGCGCGGAATGATCGCCTCCGCGCGCGAAAAAGCCTGCGCCTGCGTGTTCTCGGTCGTCGGCTCCGCGCCCTCCGCCGTCTCTTCGCTGCCTTTGGCTGCGTCGTCAAAGCTTTGGGGTTGATTGTCAACCTGCATCGCCGCATCGTAAAAATCGTGCCACCAGTTGGCAGAGACCCAGATGGCTTCGGGGCAGCTCGAAGAAGAAGACAAGCCCGGCGTCAGCTCGATTCCGGCCAAGCCGTAAACCGTTTCGGTAAAGACCGCGCTCGGCAATCCCTGCCCCATCAAGAGCGGGTTGGAAGCCTGCCCCGCGCCCCAGACATGTCCCAGCCACGGCAACAGCAGGCTTGGCAAATCCACGACGCTGCGCTGCGATTTGATGAGCTTGATGTTTTCGTCTATGGAGTCAAAGCTGTCCGTAAAGTCTATGACCGCTATGTTGGGGAAGTTTTCGGGGTTGGCATACTGTTCAAGCGAGCAGTCCTGAACTGCGTTATTGAACGGCACTTCCGCGTTATCTTGGCGCAGCCCCAAAGGCACCGAGACAAAGTTTGTCTCGTCCATCATGATACCGACCATTGACCAGAAGCTTGGCATCAGGTCTCTGCGCAGTTGCGCCTGTGCGCTGCGCACACGGAAATGAGAGACAGAAGTCCCGCCGAGCAAAATCAGACCGCCCTGTTCGCGGCGTCCGCTACGGACTCGCTTGAGCCAATCAAGGTTATTTTCGCCGGTGTTGGCTGCGGTCTCTTTAATATTTGGGTTCTTGTGTTCACTTGACGATTGTCGAATCGCGATGGTCATAACTGGTCTCCTATTGTAATAAGCTTTGGTGAACCACTCTCGGATTAGAGATGACGCCGGGGTTGGTGATCGGCCAGGCTTTAACTCTCATCCGAACCTGCGCGCCGGTGGCGGCAAATTGAATAGTCAGGAAATGATTGTCTGCGAGCGTGTGTTCCTTGACCACGCTAATTGGGCCACTGGGTAGTCCGGGGACTTCAAACGAGGGATATTTGTCCGGCGGGCCGTGCCACTTGCCGCCAACCGTCGGGTCAACCAGAGAGGTCGGCGAAGAAATAATCTCTGTCAGTTCAAGTCCTGAGCGGAGCTTGGTCGTCGCCACGCGCCCGTAATGCACATCGCCTGTGAGCATCACCAGCGAATGCTTTGACTCAGCGATAAGCCTTGCCAGTCGCGGGAACTGCTTGTAATCCATCAAGCTCC
>JACMLC010000683.1 GCA_014379795.1 Pyrinomonadaceae bacterium | reverse complement strand
GCCGACGGCTTCGCCGATGTCAACCGGACGCCCGGTCGCAAGGTTGCGCCCGTAGCATTTGATGCAGCACCCGCGACGCGACTCGCAAGTCAAGACCGAGCGAATGCGAACCCTTTGCACGCCTGAGCGTTGAATCTCAGCCGCGAGGTCTTCGTTAATCTCGTCGCCGATGCCGACGATGATGCGGCCTTCGACCGGGTCAATCACGTCGTCCAGAGAGGTGCGCCCGACGATGCGGTCACGCAAGCTCTCAATCTCTTCGCCGCCCTCGACAATCGCCGTTGCAGAGATGCCGCGCAGCGTGCCGCAATCCGGCTCGGAGATAATCACGTCCTGCGCCACGTCAACCAGACGGCGCGTCAGGTAACCTGAATCCGCAGTCTTGAGCGCGGTATCGGCCAGGCCTTTACGTGCGCCGTGCGTCGAGATGAAGTATTGCAGCACGTTCAAGCCTTCGCGGAAGTTGGCGCGAATTGGCGTCTCGATGATTTCGCCGGAAGGCTTAGCCATCAAGCCGCGCATGCCCGCGAGCTGGCGAATCTGCTGCGCAGAACCACGCGCTCCCGAATCACTCATTACGAGAATCGGGTTCAGCTCGCCCGTATCCTTCTCGCGCTGATCCATCGCCTTGAACATCTCTTTCGCCACTTTGTCCGTCACTTCAGACCAGATGGCAACAACCTTGTTATAACGCTCGCCGTTGGTGATGACGCCGTCCAGGTATTGCTGCTCAACGTCGATCACATCCGATTCGGCTTTCGCCACCAGAGTCTTCTTCGCATCCGGCGTCACCAGATCGTCAATGCCGATGGAGATGCCAGCCTTCGTCGCATAAAGGAATCCTAAAGCCTTGAGGTCGTCGAGCATCTTGACAGTCATCTCGTGGCCGAGACGAATGTGCGAATAGTTGACGATAGACGTTAAGCCCTTCTTCTTAAGCGTGCCATTGATAAACGGCAAGCCCGCCGGAATCGAATCATTGAAGATGACGCGGCCAACGGTCGTATTGATAACGCGCCGCACGTCTTCCTGCACGGTGGCGCGCAGGATGTCCTGCGTGTCGTGCTCCTGCGTCAGGTCAATCAAGTCGCCCTGTATGCGCAGCTTAATCGGCGTCTGCGTCGTCACTTCTTTCGCGTCAAGCGCGAGCAAGACTTCTTCTAAGGAGGCGAAGACACGCCCCTCGCCTTTCGCGCCCTGCTTATCGCGCGTCAGGTAATAGCAGCCAAGCACGATGTCCTGTGAAGGCACGGCGATGGGCTGCCCCGAAGCGGGACTCAAAATATTGTTTGAAGAGAGCATCAGGACAGCCGCTTCGATCTGCGCTTCGGGCGAGAGCGGAATGTGGACGGCCATCTGGTCGCCGTCAAAGTCCGCGTTGAACGCTGTGCAGACGAGCGGGTGAATCTTAATAGCTTTGCCTTCAACCAAGACCGGCTCGAAAGCCTGTATGCCTAAGCGGTGCAGCGTCGGCGCGCGGTTCAAGAGAACCGGATGCTCGCGAATTACTTCTTCAAGGATGTCCCAGACGACAGGCTCTTGCCGCTCGACCATCTCGCGCGCCTGTTTAATAGTCGCGGCGTGCCCCTGCTTCTCAAGCTGGTTGTAGATAAACGGCTTGAAGAGTTCCAGAGCCATCTTCTTCGGCAAACCGCACTGGTGCAGTTTGAGTTCCGGCCCAACGACGATCACCGAACGGCCTGAGTAGTCAACGCGTTTGCCCAAAAGGTTCTGGCGGAAACGTCCTTGCTTGCCTTTAAGCGTGCCAGACAAAGATTTCAAAGGACGATTGTTGACGCCGCGCAGCACGCGGCCTCTGCGACCGTTATCAAAGAGCGCGTCAACGGCTTCCTGCAACATGCGCTTTTCATTGCGCACGATGACTTCGGGCGCGCGCAGCTCCATCAGCTTCTTCAAGCGGTTGTTGCGATTGATCACGCGACGATACAGGTCGTTTAAATCCGAAGTCGCAAAGCGTCCCCCGTCCAGCGGCACGAGCGGGCGCAGCTCAGGCGGGATGACCGGAATCACGTCCAGAATCATCCACTCTGGACGATTGCCGGATTTGAGGAACGAGGTCGTAACCTTCAGACGCTTGGAATACTTCAGCTTCTTCTGTTGCGAAGTCTCTTCCTTCATCTTGATGCGCAGTTCCGTTGACAGTTCTTCGATTTGAACCATCGTGAGCAGTTCTTTAATAGCTTCTGCGCCCATCTTTGCCACGAACAGGCCGGGAAAATCGCGCATCAATTCGCGATACCGCTCGTCCGTCAAAAGCTCGCGCTCTTTAATCGGCGCATCGCCCGGATCAATGACGATATAGGACTCGAAGTAGAGAACCTTTTCCAGCTCGCGCAAAGGAATATCCAGCAAGTGCCCGATGCGCGAAGGCAAGCCCTTGAAAAACCAGACGTGCGAGCAGGGGCTGGCGAGATCAATATGCCCCAGACGCTCGCGCCTGACCTTGGCCTGTGTCACCTCTACGCCGCACTTGTCGCAGATCACTCCGCGATGCTTCATGCGTTTGTATTTTCCGCAGAGACATTCCCAGTCTGCGACGGGGCCGAAGATGCGCGCACAGAACAGCCCGTCACGCTCAGGCTTAAAGGTGCGGTAATTGATCGTCTCAGGCTTGGTCACTTCGCCGTGCGACCATTGCCTGATCTTCTCCGGCGACGCCAGAGAAATGCGAATCGCTTCAAAGTCCGGTGCCAGTTGAGGTTTTTGTTCTTGAAATCGAAACATCTTCATCTCCATTTTCGATTTGCGATTGCCGATTTTCGATTGGATACGGACTAAAGATTTAACCGCTTCTTCCAATCGCAAATCGCAAATCTAAAATCGCAAATATTTCTCTACTCCGCTCCGCTTGTCAGCAGAGCCTCGCCGATGCCCGCGCCGTCGCCGTTTGTTCCGTTGCCGTCGCTCTTGTTAATCAGCTCCACGTCGAGGCAGAGCGATTGCAGCTCGCGCACGAGGACGTTGAACGATTCGGGTACGCCCGGATCAAAGTCCGCTTCGCCCTTGACGATGGCTTCGTAAATCTTCGAGCGTCCGGCCACGTCGTCGGACTTGGCCGTCAGCAGTTCCTGAAGAATGTGCGCCGCGCCGTAGGCTTCGAGCGCCCAGACTTCCATTTCTCCGAAACGCTGTCCGCCGAATTGCGCCTTGCCGCCCAAAGGCTGCTGCGTAATCAGGCTGTATGGCCCAATCGAGCGCGCGTGAATCTTGTCATCCACCAGATGCGACAGCTTGAGCATGTAGATATAGCCGACCGTCACTTTCTGCTCGAACGCATCGCCCGAAAGCCCGTCATAGAGAATGGTCTTGCCGGACTCGTTGACGATCTCAGGCAAGCCCTGCTCGCGCAGGTAGACGGCAGCCTCGCGCAATTTCTTCTTGATTTCCACTTCGCTGGCTCCGTCAAAAACGGGAGTCGCAAAGTGCAGGCCGAGTACGCGCGCAGCCCAGCCGAGGTGCGTTTCGAGAATCTGCCCGACGTTCATGCGCGAAGGCACGCCGAGCGGATTCAAAACGATTTCGACAGGCGTGCCGTCCGGCAAGTACGGCATATCCTCTTCGGGCAGGATGCGTGCGATGACGCCCTTGTTACCGTGACGACCGGCCATCTTATCGCCGACAGACAGCTTGCGCTTCATGGCGATAAAGACTTTGACCATCTTGATAACGCCCGGAGCTAATTCGTCGCCCTGACGGAGCTTCGCAATCTTCTCTTCGTAAATGTCCGAGAGAATCTTGATCTGCCGCTCGGTGCGATCTTCGTACTCTTTGACTTCAGCCGGGATGTCGGCGCGCGTCGAAGTCAGCTCGGCTTTTCTCAAAACCTTCGGCTCGATGCCGACCAGCATCTCGCGCGTGATGGTTTCGCCGCGCGCGATGACTGTCTCTTTATTGACCGTCAGGTCTTTGGCGAGCTTGCGTCCCTCGAACAGCTCGTAGACGCGCGCGTCGCGTTGTTCGCGCAGGATGCGTATCTCGTCTTCAAGGTCGCGGCGGAGGCGGTCTTCTTCCTCCTGCTCGATGGTCAGCGAGCGTTGGTCTTTCTCCTGCCCCTTGCGCGTGAAGACCTGCACGTCAACCACTGTGCCGTCAATTCCCGGAGGAGAGACTAAGGAGGCGTCCTTCACATCCCCTGCCTTCTCGCCGAAGATAGCCCTCAAGAGTTTTTCTTCCGCCGTCAACTGCGTCTCGCCCTTCGGCGTTACTTTGCCGACGAGAATCGAGCCGGGACGAACCTGTGCGCCGATGCGAATGATGCCCGAGTCGTCCAAATCGCGCAGCATGTTCTCGCCGACGTTCGGAATGTCGCGTGTAATCTCTTCCGGGCCGAGCTTGGTATCGCGCGCTTCGATTTCCAGCTCTTCGATGTGAATCGAAGTGTAGAAATCGTCTTTGACGAGACGCTCGGAAACTAAGATAGCGTCCTCAAAGTTATAACCGCGCCACGGCATGAACGCGACCAAGACGTTGCGGCCAAGAGCGAGTTCGCCCCTGTCCGTGCATGGCCCGTCGGCGATGACCTGACCTTTGCCCACGCGCTCGCCGACCTGCACGATGGGACGCTGGTTGATGCAGGTGTTCTGGTTCGAGCGTTTGAACTTAATCAACGTGTAGATGTCCGCCGTCACTTCGCGCGAGATCGTGCCGTCCATATTATGATCGGCCTTGATGATGATGCGCTCGGAGTCAACGTAATCAACGACGCCATCGCGACGACCCACGACGACTGCACCCGAATCCTGCGCCGTCACCTTTTCCATGCCGGTTCCGATATACGGAGCTTCGGCGCGGAGAAGGGGAACCGATTGACGCTGCATGTTCGAACCCATCAGAGCGCGGTTCGCGTCGTCGTTCTCAAGAAACGGAATCAGGGATGCCGCGACCGAGACGAGCTGTTTGGGCGACACGTCAACGTAGACGATATCTTCGCGGCGCGCGAGAATAAATTCGCCTGCCTTACGCGAAGCATTGCGCTCGTTGATAATGTTGCCGTCATCATCCAGCTCGATGTTGGCCTGACCGACGACGTGCTTGTCCTCTTCCCACGCCGTCAGATAGAAAGGCCACGCCTCGAACTGGGCCTTGCGCCCGTCGCCGCTGACGCGCTTGTTGGCCTTCTCGACCTCCTCTTGCGGGATATGGGCGCCCGGCCTGAGCTTGGTGTCTCCGCCATTGACGATGCGTACATATTCGATGACGCGCCCGTCCACCACTTTGCGATAAGGCGATTCGATAAAGCCGAACTCGTTGATTCGCGCAAAGCAAGAGAGCGAAGAGATAAGACCGATGTTCGGGCCTTCAGGCGTCTCAATCGGGCAGATGCGACCGTAATGCGTCGGATGCACGTCGCGGACTTCAAAGCCTGCGCGCTCGCGCGACAGACCGCCCGGCCCGAGGGCTGACAGCCTGCGCTTGTGCGTAATCTCAGAGAGCGGGTTGGTCTGATCCATAAACTGCGACAATTGCGATGAGCCGAAGAACTCGCGCACCGCCGCCGTCACAGGCTTGGCGTTAATCAGGTCGCGCGGCATCGTTGTCTGCATCTCTTGATGGATGGACATCTTCTCTTTGATGGCGCGTTCCATGCGTTCCAGACCGATGCGGAACTGGTTCTCTAAAAGCTCGCCGACCGCGCGGACGCGGCGATTGCCGAGGTGGTCAATATCATCCGCCTGATATTCGACCGGGTTCTTGCGCATCTTCAGGATGTAGGCGACGACTTCTACAAAATCAGGCGCAGCCAACAGCGGATCGTCTATGCGTTCGCGCTCAGGCTTACCCATCTTGATGTTGAACTTCAGACGCCCGACGCGCGAGAAATCGAACTTGCGCGGGTCAAAGAACATGCCTTCCAAAAGGCGATACGCGGTCTGCACCGTCGGCGGGTCGCCGGGGCGCATCTTGCGATAAATTTCAAGCAGCGCATCAACCGGTTTGGTAATCACATCCTTTTTCAAGGTCTGCGAAAGAATCGGCCCCAAATCGTCGCGCTCAGGGAAGAAGACATGAAAGCTTTCGATGCCTGCCTCCACGATCTCCTGCAACTTGGCGGGAGAGATTTCATTGTTGGCTTCGAGGACGACTTCGCCCGTTTCCGTGTTGACCACATCGGAGAGCGCAAACGCGCCTTCGAGCTGAGCGGTGTCAATCTCGACTTCGCCGATATTGGCCTTGCGCAAAGCTTCGAGCGCGCTGTTGCTCACTTTCTTGCCGGAGCGCACAATCGGGTCTGACCCGCGCCCTATGACATCGAAATCCACCTTCATGCCAACCAGATTGCTTGTCCCCGCTTCCGGCACTTTGATAAAGAGCCGCCCCTGCTCGACCCTCAATTCATCCGCGACGTGAAAAGCGCGCAGGATGTCAGCATCCGAGAATGAAGCGTTCTTGATGGCTTCTTCGAGCAGCGAGTCCGAACCGGCTCCTTTGGGATTAACGTGCGGCGAGAGCCAGATGCCCAGCGCGCGCAGGAAAATCGTCGCCAGAAACTTGCGTTTTCCCACACGCACATAGAGCAGATTTTTCTGGTCGTACTCGAACTCAACCCACGAGCCGCGATACGGGATAATCTTGGCGACATAGAGCGCGCCGCGCTTGAAGAAGACTCCCGGAGAGCGATGGAGCTGCGAGACGATGACGCGCTCCGTGCCGTTGATGATGAAAGTTCCGTTGTCCGTCATCAACGGAATCTCGCCAAAGAAGACCTCTTCCTCTTTGATGTCGCGGATGGAAAGCGTCTCTGTCTCAGGGTCTTTATCAAAGACCGTGAGGCGAATCTTGACCTTGAGGGGCACGCTGTAAGACATGCCGCGCTCTTGGCATTCCTGCTGGTCATGCTTGTGCTTGAGGCCGACCGGCTCGCCGCAGTTGTCGCACAGGTGCGGGCGCACTGCGTTGAACGTGCCGCAGCTATGGCACAGGGTTTCGCCCGGCGTCAAAGGGTCAACTTTGATGGTCGAGCCGCAGTTCTTACAGTTGCCGCGCAAGTAATTGAGACCTTCCAGCCTGCCGCACTTGCACTGCCAGTTGCCGATCTGAAACTCTACGAAATCGAGCGTCGCCGTGCCGCGAAAGTCCGAAATCGGAAAGACGGATTTGAACACGGCTTGAAGACCCGTGTTCTCGCGCTCTTCCGGCAGCAAGTCCATTTGCAGAAAACGATTGTACGACTCGCGCTGAATCTCTATCAGATTCGGGATCCGCACGGCGGTTTTGATTTTAGAAAAGTCCTGACGCTCAGGCGCTTGACTCGTGCGCCGTCCCGTCCCACTCGCGATTGCTTGAAGCGGATTTGCAGACATCTTTGATTCCTTATGAGTTTTCAGTTTTCAGTTTCCGGTTTTCAGCTAAGACATTCGGCCTCAACCGTGGCTTGATCAGATTCATTTTGTCTGAAAACTGAAAACCGGAAACTGAATAACTGTCTTTTAGAGACGCCAAAGCGCGGCCAGAGCGCAAATTGCCCTGACCGCTTGAATTAAAGCGGTTAAGATTCTTCGTCAAATTTTCCGGGAGTAACGCCAGCGCCACACTACTCCCCTACCTTAATGGTGAACGGTTAAACTGTCAAGTTAAAGCCCCAGGTCCCGAAGTCCCATGTCCCAAGTCAAAAACTGGCTTTCGACTTGGGACTTCGGGACTTCGGGACTTCGGGACTTATTTGACTTCGACGGTCGCGCCCGCATCCGCGAGCTTCTGGCGAATCGTCTCGGCCTCTTCTTTGGTGACGCCTTCTTTGACGGCCTTCGGAGCGGCTTCGACGAGGTCTTTGGCTTCCTTCAGACCAAGCGCGGTGACTTCGCGGACGACCTTGATGACGTTGATCTTGTTGCCGCCGGCGGCTTGCAGGATCACGTCAAACTCGG
>JACMLC010000682.1 GCA_014379795.1 Pyrinomonadaceae bacterium | reverse complement strand
AGAAATAAATTGGCGGCTTTTTCTCTTTGCGTTCTTTGCGCGTTCCTTCTTTGCGCTCTTTGCGGTTAAGGGCTGTTTTAACGCAAAGCACGCAAAGATTTAAGACGCAAAGTAACGCAAAGAGTTTCTACCCTTGATTGACATAAATCACTTTCTGACGGGCGATTCTTTCAGACCAAAGCTATGAGCGGGGCGTCTAACCACACATGACAAGCCTTTTTATCCGGTCTGTCATCTTCTGTTGAAAGAGCTGTGCTGGCAGCGGAATCAGAAATTTATTGTTTTTTTCATAAATGTGTTGTATACAGGAGCATCCGGTTTTTTGGGACTGGTTTGCCCCTCCGCTGAAAAGCAATCACTCACTCATAAATTTTTAGTCGCGCATGTGGGCTATGAATCTGTCTTACAAGAGCAAGGTCGGAAGTTTGCAACAGGATGTAAATGCCTTGAGGCGGAAGCGCGTTCTCGCGTTAGCCCAAACCCTCGTCCGTTAGATTATTACGCCGCGAAGAAGTCTCGCGACCGAAAGAGAGTAATCCTATGAGCAAAAAGTTTCCCGATGGCTTCGGCCTGCGCCTTTCCAGATTGTTAGGCGCAAGTACGTTGGCGCTCGCCTTCTGCGCGCTCAGCTTTGCGCAGTCCGCAGTAGTGCCTGACGCTCCCGTCCTGATCAGCGAATATAATTCGACACGCGCCCTGTCGGTCAATCCGTTCCAGACCGGGCGGCGCGCGCAGTTTCCTCCCGTCTCACAGGCGGTCTGGAATGCGGACGATGAGACGCGCGTCATGCTCTTTGTGACGAATATGGAATTGCTGAAGAGCGAAGGCGCAAACGCTTTTCGCGCGGCTGTGGAGGATGCGAACGGCAGGCAAATTCCTTTGACTGTCGAATCCATCGCTCCCGTTCCCGGCTTTGAGTGGATTCATGCAGTGGTGGTCAGGCTCAACAGCCAGATCGGCGATGCGGGCGATGTGCTGGTGCGCTTGACTTGGCGCGGGATGTCCAGCAATCGCGTGCGTCTCGCCATAGGGCATCTGGGCGATGGGCCAAAGGATGATCCCGGCGCAATGCCGACAGGCGCGCCGATGAAGCCGCCGGTGATGCCGGAGCCTGTGAATTATGAGTCGCGTATCGGCCCGTATTTTAGCGCAGACCGCATACGCTTTATGGAGCAGGCGACTTTCGGCCCGACTCCGGCTCTTGATTATCGCCTGCGCCGAATCGGCATTGGCCCATACATCACAGAGCAGCTTGACCTTCCATATCCGAGCATCCCTTATCCGAGTGTCCTGCCCCAGCCGATTAATCCTCCGGCAAATTGTCTACAGGGCACGGATTGCTTCAGAGACAATTACACGATGTATCCGATGCAGCGTTGGTTTTATCAGGAGGCGCTGTATGGACAGGCGCAGGTGAGAAGGCGCGTGTCATGGGCTTTGGGACAGATTTTCGTCGTCTCCGGCATTGATATTCCGCAGCCGGGACAGTATCTCCCTTACGTCAAGGTTCTTGACCGTCATGCTTTCGGTAATTATCGCCAGTTGCTGACAGAGATGACGCTCAATCCGGGGATGGGTCAGTATCTGGATATGGCGAGCAGCACGCGGACGAATCCGAATGAGAATTATGCGCGCGAGATTTTGCAGCTTTTCTCAGTCGGTCTCTACAATCTGAATTTGGACGGCACGTTGATGCTCGACCAGAACAACAATCCGATTCCGACTTATGATCAGAATGTAGTCAACGGTTTCACGGAGGTCTTTACAGGTTGGAGGCTGTGCGTTTCGGGATGTCCCAACTCAGTGCCGGGAGTCCCCAACTTCATTGACCCGATGGTCTTAGTCCCCGCGAACCACGACACAACCTCGAAGCTCTTGATGAACGGCGTAACGCTGCCTGCCGGTCAGACCGGCGATCAGGACTTGACCATGGCGCTCGACAATATCTTCAATCATCCGAACGTCGGCCCGTTCATCGGCAAACAGTTGATTCAACATCTGGTGACGAGCGATCCGACTCCGGCTTACGTCGCGCGCGTGGCTGCTGTCTTTAACAATAACGGCTCAGGCGTGCGCGGAGATTTGAAGGCGGTCGTGAGAGCCATCTTGCTAGACCCTGAAGCGCGCGGCGATGTCAAAAATGATCCGAACTACGGTTACCTGAAAGAGCCTGTGCTGCATGTCACAAACATTCTGCGGCAGTTCAATGTGCGCGCGGCTAACGGCGCGGCGGGCAGCCTGAGCGATGGCTATCTCAACCCGCAAACACAGGCGCTGAGTCAGGATGTTTTTCGGGCGCCTTCGGTGTTCAACTATTACCCGCCTGACTACATCGTTCCCGTCAGCAACATACGCGGGCCTGAATTCTATATCATGACGACTTCGACCGCGCTCCGGCGCGCCAACTTCGTCAACACAATAGTCTTCAATACTATCCCCGCCTCCGTTCCGCCAAATACGCTTATACCGAACGGCACTTCGATTGACCTTTCGGAGATGCAGGCGTTGGCGACTGCGGATACGACCGGAGCGCAGCTCGTGGAAGCTCTGAACAAAAAGTTGATGCATGGCACGATGTCCACGGACATGCGTAACATCATCACGACCGCAGTCCTGGCAGTTCCGACCGCGAACCCGCTCTTGCGTGCGCGAACGGCTGTCTATCTTGTCGCGACTTCGTCGCAGTATCAGGTGCAGAGGTAAAAGCTATGACACAATCAAGAAGAGATTTTCTACGCAAAACTGGATGCGCCCTGAGCATGGCAGCCCTCGCGACTCAAGTTGAACACTTTGGCTTAATGAGCGCGCTGGCGCAGGAAACAGGCGCAGGCGACGGCGGAGACTACAAAGCTCTGGTCTGCATTTTTATGAGTGGCGGCAACGACGGCAACAATACAGTGGTGCCGAATCACTCGGACGCATCACTCAGCAACTATGCTACCTATAGCGGAGTGCGCACCGCCTCAGGGCTGGCGATTCCGCAGGCCAGCCTGCTGCCGATCACTGTCCCGCGCATGGGCGGTTTGACTTACGGCCTGCATCCGAATCTGGTCGAATTGCAAACGCTTTGGAATCAGCAGAAGCTCGGCATCGTGACCAACGTCGGGACGCTCGTGCAGCCAATGACGAGGACGACTTATCAGAACAACTCTGTTCCGAAGCCTTATCAATTGTTCTCGCATTCGGATCAGGTGCAGCAAGCACAGTCCGCTAATGCGGCGACTCCGACCAGTTCGGGGTGGGGCGGGCGCACGTCTGATTTATTGGCCGGTCTAAATACAGGCGCGCAGATTCCGATGATTACATCTGTCGCGGGGACGCAGTTATTTACCGCCGGACAGGTCACCAAGCCTCTGGCTGTCAATCCTGCGCCGACCGCGCTTAACCAGTTGCTGACGCTGACGGGCTATAACACCACGGCTGAATCGCTGGCGCGGCGTGCTGCCTATGACCAGTTGCGGACGGTAGATTTAAGCTCCAACGTGGTGCGTGCCGTGCATGACATTACACAGGAAGCGACCATTGCCAGCACTGCGCTCAACCGGCCTGACCCGACGCTCACCACAACTTTTCCGAACACCTCAATCGGTAACCAGTTGAGACAGGTCGCCAAGTTCCTAGCCATTCGCAACGATATAACTATCAACCGGCAGATATTCTTTTGCTCGCTCGGCGGCTTCGATACGCACACAGGGGAGGTGGCCGCGCATGTCACCTTGCTCGGCCAGTTGAGTCAGGCGATGAAAGCTTTCTACGACGAGACGGTGGCTCTAAGCATCGCGGATAAGGTCACGACATTTACCCTGTCTGACTTTGGTCGAACCTTATTGCCGTCCGGCGTGGGCGCAGCAACCGTCGGCACGGATCACGCGTGGGCTAATCACATGTTCGTCATGGGCGGCTCGGTTCTCGGCGGCAATTTCTACGGCATGAACACGTCGAACGGCACGCCGTATCCGACGCTGCAACTGAGCGGCCCGGACGATGCGGATAATCGCGGGCGCTTTATCCCGACGACGGCGGTGGAGCAATATGCAGCGACGCTCGCCACATGGTACGGGTTGGGCGCAGGCAGTCTCAGCACGGTCTTTCCCTTCCTGAGCAATTTCGGGTCGAATAATTTAGGGTTTATGACTTAGAGTCCGCGCGTGTTGGAATAAGAAGTCGCGTGAACCCGAAGACTGTCAAGAAGCTGCGAGATTGGGAACAGTCTCGCAGCTTTAGTTTTCTACTCATGTGAAAAAGAGGAAAAACCCTTTTGCGGTGAAAGGCTTTTTTCTCGCAAAGCCTGCAAAGAGTGACACGCTCATCTCCCCTGTTTTCGTTATCATCATTTGATTGATGACATTTAAGCGGTTTTCAGTTATTTTCATGGGACCCTAACCACAACCGCCGACGATTTTTTTCAGAAGGGAAATCAAGTATGCCCAGCCTCCATAGCTCGCAACGCAAAGTTAAGTTCTTAGTCATTAGTCTGGCGTTCATCTTCGCCGCTTATGGTTT
>JACMLC010000681.1 GCA_014379795.1 Pyrinomonadaceae bacterium | reverse complement strand
CGGAGAGAAACTGCAAATCATGCGCGGCGGCTTTTTCGATGAACTGGTGAAAGTAGTACGGCTGATTGAACTGTTCCAGGTCGTCATGGAAAATTTGCTCTTGACGACGTTCGAGCAGGCTTTCGAGTTCGTTCTTGATAAACATCCTGTAGAGGTCTGTCTCGGCAAAGGACTCCGAGAGGAATTTGATTAACGCGATGGCCTGTACGATCCGCTCCTGCGGGTCCGTGACGTTGCGCACATGAAAGAGCATCATCTCGCGCGTCATGTCCCGGAAATGGCAACCCGGATACGCGTTGTAGCTGACGTGCGCCACGCCCTGCGGCGAGAGATTCCGGCGGCAGATGTCCAAAATCTTTTCGCGCACTTCCGGCGGAACCCAAGAGAACAATCCATGCGCCACGATGTAATCGAATTGCCCGAAGCTCTCGTCCACATCCATCACATCGAACACGCGCAGTTGGACGTTCTTGAGTCCGAGAGCTTCGATCCTCTTCTGGCCGATAGCCACCGAACGTGCAGCCAGATCAATCCCGATGAATTCGCTTTCGGGTAAGTGGAAGGCGTAAGGAATCAGGTTGCTCCCATCGCTGCATCCGAGTTCGAGCACGCGACATTTTTCCACCGGCGCGGGCTGCATCCCGTAGAACGCAGCCATCGTCGCCAAGCGATCCGGCTGCGTCTGCACATGCAGGTAGCTCGGATATAAAACTTCTTCGTAAGATTCGGACAAGGCATCAGTCATGGTGTTTTTCGTCTCAGGTCAAGCCGTGTGTTGTCCGAAGATTACCAGAGGGTTCAGCATTAGTCATAGAGAAATCCAAAGGAGCCGGGAGGCTCTCTTCATCCTCTCAGATTTCCCTATTGATTATTGCGCGGCCTTTATGCAGGTCATGCCAGCAGTTGCCATAACTCTTAGCTTTGGCAACTGCTGGCATGAAACTGATTTGCGCTGCACTCTTGAGAGCAAGCTGAAATACTAGCGGACGAAAATTGACGGTATCGGAATATCTCCGTTCCAACCCCATTGCCGCCACACTTCCATCCCGTTCGTGCTATAGGTGATAGACCACCAGCCGTCTGCCAGTCGCCACACGGCTACATCCCACTTGCCGTCACCGTCATAATCGCCGGGGACGGGGATGACATTCTGCTCGCCACGGACTTTAAGCGCCTCTCCATCCCTGCTTTGCAGGATGTACCAGGTAAAATCCTCCGGGTGATAGACAGCGATGTCAGCCTTGCCGTCGCCGTCGTAATCGCCGGGGACGAGTTTGTCCGTCGCGTTGCCGTACTGTCTTGCGAAGATTTGCGACTCGCTTATTTTTCGATACCAGGTTCTGTCGGAGGGGCGAAAGACAGTCAGATCGGCTTTGCCGTCTCCGTCATAATCCGCGGGCACTGGACGGTCGCCGCCGAGTCCCCAATGCACTATGGTTTCCGTCCCGGGAAGGCCGCTGACGGGGCGGAAGTGGAAATAGCTAAAGGCATTGCTGGTGGCTCCATCGCGGTAGACAGCCAAGTCGGCTTTGCCGTCGCCATCGTAATCCGCAGGCACAGGAATATCTCCGTTTTGCCCGAGAGGCGTGACCTTGATGCCGTCCCTGCTTTGATATAGATACCAGTTGCCTTCGGAAGGACGCCAGATGGCGAAATCCGTGATGCCGTCTCCGTCATAATCTGCGGGCACAAGCTTATCTTCACGCCAGCCCCAGACGCCTTCTGCGACCGTGTTGGTGCAACTGAGCTGCAAATACCAGATTTCTGAGTTCGGTCGAAAGACCACGATGTCTGTCTTGCCGTCGCCGTCAAAGTCGAAAGGAGCGCGTCTGGTGGTGATTGACGCCTGAGTAATAGTGAATGTCTGTCCGGCTATGTTGACAAAGCCCTGCCGCGCCCCGCATGAATTCGGCGCGACAGACCACATCACCGTTCCGTTGCCGCTGCCGCTACTGCCGGAAGTAATCGTGATCCAGTTCACACTGCTGGTGGCAGACCACGGGCAGCCGCCGTCTGCCATCACGCTCACGCCATCAGCGTTCGTCCCGTTAGCCGAATAGCCCGCGGAGGCATGGCTGAGCATGTAAGAACAGGCGGCAGCTTGACTGATGGTGTGTGTGCGCCCGCCGACTGTGATCGTTCCGGTGCGTGCCGCGCCCGTGTTGGCCGCGACGTTGTAAGAGATGTAGCCGTTGCCCGTGCCGCTCCCGCCTCCCGTGATTGAAATCCAGCTTGCGCTCGGGACGGCCATCCAATCGCAGTTGCCAGAGATTGTAAGCGCGACGCTGCCGCTCCCGCCCGCTCCGCTAAAACTCTGGCTCGCGGGCGAGATGGAGTAAGAGCAAGGCACTCTGCGGCACTGCGAAAATTCGGAAGTGTTTCCCGCGGGGTCTGTCGCGGTCGCGGTGACGTAAAAGCCTTCGTGGTTGACGCCCGTCAGGAACGTCCGGTTAAAAGTCGCATTGCCGTTGCCGTCCGTCGTGACGTTAATCACGCCGAGGTTCGTACGGCCTTCGCCATTGCCGGACGCGTCACAAACAGAATCAACGAAGAGGTCGAGCGCGAAAGAGGTGCTGGGCGTGCTGTTGAACGTGCCGGTCACGTTCAGCGTGCCGGTGGAATAAAAACTGCCGGTGATGATCGGAAAGTTCTGAAAGTTATTCGGGCCTGTGTCTGCATCGCCCGAATCGTTCGGCTGGATGCCCGTGGGGCTTAAATCAATGCCGTGATCTGTGTTGAGAAAGATGCGATTGCGACGGAGGCTGTTGCCGGCGCCCCCCATGATGAAGACGCCTGCGCCACGATTAAAAGCGATGACATTTTCCTCGCCCGCCAGTGTGCCGCCGATGAGGTTGTCGTGTGCGAATTCGATGAAGACTCCGTCGCGCACATTGCCCAGGTTGCGTGTGGCGGAAAGGTCTGTGCCGATGAAATTGCCGCGCACTATATTATGGTCTGTGTTCGTGTGAAACAGGCCGACGCCGAAAAAGCTGCCCGCGATGACATTGCCCTTACCCACATCGCCGATGATGTTCGGGTTGGAAAATGTCCCCGCCGGGTCGCCCGCGCCCGATTGGAGAGCGATGCCGCTGCCGTCGTTACCGATGACCCCGGCGCTGTCCTTATTCGTGCCGATGAAATTATTAAGGATGAGATTGGCGTAGCAGCCGTCTCCGGACAGCAAGATGCCGTTTCCGCTGTTTCCGCTAATCACGTTACGACTGGCAGAGGTGTCGCCGCCGATGCGATTGCCAAAAGCCTGATCGAGGAAAATCCCTTCTCCGGCGTTGCCTCTATCCTGATTGCCGTTATTATCCCGCAGCCCGATGAAGTTGTTCTCGATAACGTTGCCGAGACTGCCTCCACGGTCAAAGCTCGTGGAGGCGGCGATCAAAATGCCGTGGCGACCGTTGCTGTGGATAAAGTTTCGCTGGCTAAGATTTGTCCCGCCGACGCGATTGTTGCGCGGATTGGAGGAGCCGTAAGGCGTCAAGGCGATGCCGTCCAGCCCGTTATTAAAGATTTCCAGCCCTTCAAAAACCCCTGCGCTTGAGCCTTGAATCAAAAGCCCTTCCAGCGCGAAATTTCTGATGATGAGATTGCGAATGGTGAAGCCAATCGTCCCGCCATAAACTCTCAGCCCCGGAACGTTACCGGCAGATGTGCCATCAATGGCCGCTTTTGTGCCGTCGCTCTTAAGCCCGTTGATGACATCTTCCGCCCAACTGATGTTAGGCAGGCCGGAGATGAGCGAGATGCTCGTCACATTCGTCGCAAATATGATGTCGTCTCTGACATTTGCTCCGGCCTGGCTGGTGATAAAGCGGTACGGGCCGAAGCTTGCCGAACATCCGGTCGGGGGAAGCACAGTGCCGCTCCATGTGACAGCCCCTGTGACCATGCTCTGCTCGCCCGCCGTCAGCGGCCTGCCCAGACGGTTGCCGCCGATGCCGATCAACATGGCCTCGCGCAGGCTCAAGGTTCCATCACACACGTTCGGCGTAGTATCAACGTTCGTGTTGACCGTCAGCGTCGCAGCCTTCGCATTAAGCTGCGGCGAAAAGAATCCGAACAGCCCGCACATTAAAATCAGAATCAACTTAAACATTCGATAATTGCTTGTCATGATTTGACCTCCAAACATAAGAGAAAATCTCCAGAGCGGCTGTGCTTCGCTTTCCCCTCCGTGAGCGATTCTTTGCCTTGAGTGATATTCACGGTTACACTCGCGCTGAAATCCGCTGGCCGTGAGGGTTGCCGTTATACAGGCGCGCTGTCGCCCGTGTCCTTTAATGCCGCTAAAATAGTTCTGAAATAGTCCTTTAATTTGCCGATGCGTGATAAAGAAGTCAGGCGCATTTATGAATTCGGCCAATTTCGGCTGGATGTGGCGGAGTCTGTGCTGTGGCGCGATGGCGAAAAAGTCGCGCTGACGCAAAAAGCGATTGAGCTGCTGCTGCTGCTGATTGAGCGAGGCGGGCGGATGGTGAGCAAGGAAGAACTGATTAACGCTCTCTGGCCTGACACCTTCGTGGACGAGAACAACCTGCCGGTGACGATTTCCATGTTGCGCAAAGCGTTTGGCGAGAAGGCGGGCGCGGGACGGTTTATCGAGACCGTCCCCAGACGCGGCTATCGCTTCACCAGCGATGTTCGCCTGGTCAATGCTGAACCGGCTGAGTTAATCATCGAAAGGCGCGCCACATCTCGCAGCGTGATTGAAGAGGAGGCAGGCGTTGGCGCTGAAGCCAAAGCGGGAGCAACGCCGTCCTCGATGGCTGTCTTGCCTTTTACGACTTTGGGGGCAGAAGCAGGCGACGGTTATTTAGGATTGGGATTGACCGATGCACTCATCACAAGGCTGAGTAACATCCGGCAGATTATTGTTCGGCCTACGAGCGCGATTCTCAAGTACGCGAGCGCGGAGCGAGATTTGTCAGCCATCGGGCGCGAGCTGGACGTGGATTTGCTGCTTAACGGTTCGGTGCGGCAAGCAGGCGAACACATCCGCGTTACGTTGCAGCTTGTCAGCACGCATGACGGAACTCCCCTGTGGGGCGAGAAATTCGATCAACGCTTCACTAACATCTTTGCCCTTGAAGATTCTATCTCAAGGCACATTGCGCGCTCGCTGTTGCCGACGCTGACCGGCGAAGAACATCAATTGTTGATGAAGCGCTACACGGATGACGTAGAAGCATATCAAGCTTACTTGAAGGGCCGTTACTTCTGGAACAAGCGAAGCAAAGAAGGGATGTTCAAGGGTATCGAATATTTTAAAAAAGCGATTGAGATAGATGCTGAGTACGCGCTCGCCTATGCCGGAATCGCCGATTGCTATACCTCTTTGTGCAATTACGGGCTGATGCCGCCCGACGAATCATTGCCCCAAGCCAAAGCCGCGGCCATGAAAGCTCTGGCCTTAGACGACACGCTCGCCGAAGCGCACACTTCTCTGGGCTGGCTCAGAAAGAATTACGACTGGGATTGGTTAGGCTCCGAAAAAGAATACCTCCGCGCGCTTGAGTTGAATCCGAACTATGCGATGGCGCGCCAGCTCTACGGCATGTTTCTAGTCGCGATGGGACGTTTTGCCGAAGGCGAAGCGAATTTGAAACAAGCTCTGGAAATTGACCCCCTCTCGCTGACGGCTCATACCAGCGTCGGGCAGGCTCTGTACTTTGCGCGGCGATATGACGAGAGCATAGACCACTTGCAGAAGACGATTGAACTGGATTCCGGCTTTGTCCCGGCGCGTTTCAATCTTGCGCTGGCCTACGTCGCGAAGGGAAATTACAAGGAAGCTATCGCCGAGCTGCAATCGTTGGCTGCGCTCACTGACAACAGCGCATCTGTGGTGGCGACGCTCGGCTCGACTTACGCGATGGCAGGCCGGAGCGCGGAAGCGCGCCAGATACTCGCAGAGTTGAAAGCTCTGTCAGAGCGGGATTATGTTTTGCCATATGACATCGCGCTCATACACGCCTGCCTTGATGAACCGGACGCGGCCTTCGCTTATCTCGAACAGGCTTACAGGGATCGTTACGCCAGTTTAATCTTTCTCAAAGTAGACCCGGACTTTGATATCCTGCGCGGCGACCCGCGTTTCACGGATTTGCTGCGGCGTCTTGGCCTCGCACAGTGACCATCTTGCCGGAGCATTTTCAGTTGCAAACCTCTCAAGGCCGTTTTCTCACAGCTTCCATCATCTTCAATCGCTTGCAATGGCATTGCCTGACGCGTTGTACTATTCTTTCGTGGTGACGATTCACCGTCTGAAACGACACTGCCGCCGTGCAAAAGTTTGAACAACAAATCGAATCGCTCGTGCGCGACCTGCCGGACGCAGAAGGGGCGCGTCTCTTCTTCGAGCGTCTGGCGCGTGAGCATCCGCGCGAGGCCGAGCGTCTGGCGCGCAACGATGGATTGTTGTCTGATGCGCTTGCGCTGGCCGCGTGGAGTCCGCTCTTAGCGACGACGCTGGCGCAGCATCCGGATTATCTTGTCTGGCTCGGGCGCGAGCGCACGCACACGCGGGTCAGGACACGCGAGGAGCTTGGCGAATCTTTGGCGCGCTTTAATCTCACGCACTCGCAGCTTGAGCCGCAGGTTTTGCTCGCGCGTTTTCGTCGCCGCGAATTGCTGCGCATCTACCTGCACGACATACGCAAGGTCTGCACGCTGGTCGAGATCACGGAAGAGTTGTCGAATCTGGCGGACACAGTGCTTGAGCGTGCCTTGAGCCTTGCGCGGCAGGAATTGGATAATCGCTACGGCTCGCCGCTCAAAGTTGATGAGAAGGGTCGTGTCAAAAATGCCAGTTTTGCGGTCGTCGCGCTCGGCAAGCTCGGCTCGTGCGAGCTGAATTATGCTTCGGACATAGACCTCTTGTTTCTCTATTCGGACGACGGCGCGACTTCCGGCAAAGGGGAGCGCGGCGAGCTGACCAACCGCGAATATTTCGTCAAGCTGGCCGGAGCAGTAGCGCGCATGGTCGGCCACCCTTCGGGCGAAGGCGCGGCCTATCGAGTTGATTTGCGCCTGCGCCCCTTCGGGCGGGACGGCGCGCTCGCTTCTTCGCTGGACGAAGCCGTGCGTTATTACAAAGAGACGGCGCAGTCTTGGGAGCGGCAGGCATTGATACGCGCGCACGCGGCGGCGGGCAGCCCTGAGCTGTTCTCGCAATTTCAGGAGCGCGTGCTAAAAAGCGTCTATGCGCCGGAGGTGACGGTCGAGCGCGCTCTCGGCGATGTGCGGCTTGCCAAGCAAAAGATTGATCGCCAGCACGCGCGCGACATGCGTGGCTTTAACGTCAAGCTCGGTCGCGGCGGCATCCGCGAAATTGAATTTATCGCGCAGGCTCTGCAACTCGCTTTTGGCGGCGGGGACGAATGGCTGCGAGCCTCGCATACGCTTATCAGTTTGGGACGCCTCGCAGACCGCAAGCTCATCACAGAGCGCGAGCGGACAGAGTTGTCCGACGCATACGCTTTCCTGCGCACGCTCGAACATCGCTTGCAGATGGAGCAGGGCTTGCAAACACATTCTGTGCCGGACGAGCCTGCGCGCCGCACACTCTTCGCGCGGCGGATGGATTTTGCGGGCGAGGGTGCGCTGGATGATTTCGACCGCGCGCTTGAACAGCATACCTCGCAGGTACGAGCCATTTATGATCGCATCTTCGGCCATGTGGAAAATGATGAGACGGATGCTATTGAGCCTCAAGCTGTTCCGTCACACGTCAGCGTGAGAGCCGGGCTGGACGAGCCGGTTGAAGTCGAGACGACGACAGCTCATGCTGCTGCTGCGGTTTTTGCTCCGCTCATCGCGGAAGATATTCACCTGACGGAGACAACCAGAACGGAAGAACTGGCCGCGCGCATTCTCAAAGCCGCTTCTGAATCGCTCAATCCGCAACGCGCTTTAAAACTCGTTTCGGGCATCGCTTCTTCGCTCGATAAATCCAACGCGCGTTTTGAGCTTTCAGCCGCGCGACTCGACGCGCTCGTGCGCCTGTGCGGGACTTCGGAATTTTTCGGCGAGATGATCGCAGGGCATCCTGCGCTTATCTCCGTCATTCCAATTGCGGATGATGCCGAGCGCGATTACAAAGCTCTGCTGCGCGCGGCGGTGGAAAGGGAAGAGACTTTTCGCGCGGAGCTGGCCGCGCTCAGAATCGCGTGGTCAGAGTTGATGGTTGAGATAGGGACGCTCGATGCGGCGGGCGCGATTTCGATGCGCGAAGCAAACCGCAGGCAGACAGAATTAGCCGCCGCGAGTCTTGATGCCGGATGCCTCGTCGCGCGACGCGAGATTGAGCGGCGTTACGGCTCTTTGCAGGCAGAGCCTGAATTTGCAGTGCTGGGTTTGGGGCGGCTCGGCGGCGGAGGAATGGATTACGGCTCTGATTTGGATGTCGTGCTGATTTATGATGATGAAAAACCATCGCCCATCCCTGCGCTCAATCATGCCGAAAGCTATGCACGTTTGAGCGAAGTCTTTGTCGCAGCCCTCTCAAGCCTGATGCGCGAAGGCTACCTCTACCGCGTTGACCTGCGCTTGCGCCCGGACGGTCGGAACGGCCAGACCTCGAACGGCGCGCGTGCCTTTATCGCTTATTTGTCCGAGCGTGCGCTGGCGTGGGAATGGCTGGCTTACGTCAAGCTGCGCGCGGTCGCGGGCGCGCATGAGCTGGGACAGAAAGTTGAAAGCGAAGCGCGGCGCGTCATCCACGAAGCCGCGCGACAGATGGATGATGCAGAGCTGCGTGCGGAGACGCGGCGCGTGCGCGAGCGGCTTGAGCGCGAAAGGAGCAAGCGACGCGGCGCGGGCGTGGACATCAAATACGGGCGCGGCGGCATGCTAGATGTTTACTTTGCGACTCGCTATTTGCAATTAAGGGACAACGTGCCCGACGCATCCGGCGACCGCTCGACCGTCAAGACGCTTGAAAGACTGCATCAGGGAAAATCTTTGAGCGATGAGGATTATGCAGCGATGAACGAAGGCTACGCGGTCTTGCGCGAATTGGATCATAACCTGCGCCTCATCGTCGGACGCTCG
>JACMLC010000680.1 GCA_014379795.1 Pyrinomonadaceae bacterium | reverse complement strand
GACTGGTCGCTCCAAGCCATCCGTTCAAGAATAAAAAGCTGTTCGTTATCCGTAGAATTTTTTAAATCCAGCGAGGGCATCAGAGAGAGCTTTAATTCTTCATTCGTCCAACCGCTCGTTTGTGCATGAAGAGTTGCGCTCTCCGCCCCGCCCGAAGTGACTGAGAGAAATTGGCCGCCGGGTAATTCCACAGTGCGCAGGCGATAACGCCCGGACTCAAGCGGAAGCTTGAGCGTCCGCGCCGCGTTCGACGCGATCAATTGTTGGGCAACGACGTGCGGCGTGACCTGCGGGCCGCCGACACAGAATTGCTGCGCTTCAATCTGTCGCACAGCCGGATTGGGCTTAAAAGTCAGCTCGACGGATTGATCGAAGTTGACTGAGAAATCTATGTTGCAGCTTTCGCAGTAAGCGTCCGAGCGAAGGCCGCTCAGCGAACGGCTGGACTGCGACGCGCCCCTACAATGCGGGCAGATCATGTCCCACTGCAAATCCAGCAAGCCGACGCGCGTCGCCCACAGGCAAACCTCCAAAACATCTCGGCGCGGCGCTCCCCAGTAGTCAGCCAGAGTGTGAGGCCGGATGCGCGCCAGCGTCAAATCATCCGCCTGCGCGATCAATTCTTCGAGCCGCACGACGATCTCTTGCGCTGCCCCTTGCGAGACAAGCTTTTCGCACAAAGCATCAAGACGCACACGCCCGCCCGGAGAAAAACCCGCCTTTGTCGGCTCATACAGCGGGGTCTGGTCTTTAGCTACAAACTTGTCATAGCGGCGGATGGCTGCGCTAAAACTTCTCGCCGCCAGCATGCCTATCTGTAAAGGAATCGCCGTCCGTCCCAGCGCGTTTCTAGGCGTCGCCCAAACCTGATAAGTGAGCTTTGTCCCGCCTTCCGTGCGGGGCTGCAATTCGGCCAGCACGCGCATCTCCGCGACGGGGCCTTTCAGGTAACGCCGCTCGACGCCGAAACGAAAGGGACGCACCCACTCGAAAGGCTGCTCTTCCCACTCGACCGGAACGCCGAACTTAAAGAGCCGCAACCGCCGCCGCGCATTACGAAGTCGTTCCTCCCCCTCGCCCTGCCGCACCTCGACCGTCGGCAGCCCCGTGTCGCGGTTAAAGCGATTCGTATCCGCCACCAGCGGCCACAACTCTTCCGGGCTGGATTGAAGCTCGTATTCCCAGCGGTAATGGAATTCTTTGTAAGACATAGGAAGAGCAAGGCGGAAGGATGAAAGCGATGCTATTGAAGATGAGATGCTCATGCTTGAATAGCATGCCCTTCATCCTTCATCCTTCCGCCTTCATCCTTGCTTTTCTAACTTCTTTGTATTCCGAATCAACATCTTCATCCGACGAGGCGTCGCGATAGTTTTTGGATTGCTTTTGTTTGGTGATGAGCAGGTCGTTCTTGGTCTTTAAGAGGTCTGCGCGATTGTAGACCGACAGCTCGAAGTTGTAGCCGTGCGTGATGGCATCTTTGGGGCAGGCTTCGACGCAGAAGCCGCAGAAGATACAGCGTCCATAATCTATGTTGTAGATTTCAGCGTAACGCTCGTCAACGCCTGTGCGCTCAAGCGCGTCGCGCGGGTCGTCAGCCGCAACGATGTAGATGCAATCGGACGGGCACGCGGCGGCGCAGAGAAAACAGGCGACGCACTTCTCGCGCCCGTACTCGTCAACATGAAGCAGGTGCTGTCCGCGATAACGCGGCTGCACGGTGACAGGCTCCTCAGGGTATTGAACCGTCCACTTCTGTTTCGGGATATAAGATAAAGTCACACTCATGCCCTTGATGATGGCCTTCGTAGATTCGATCACGTCGGTGATGATTGACATATAATTTCTCCAACAGATTTATTACGCTGATTCGCCGTTCGATGCAACACCGGAACGCTCTTGATACTAAGGGACAAAATTGTAATTGATTACTCCCGTCACTTTGACTGGCTGACCCGATAGCAGCGTCGGCGTGAATCGCGCCGAACGAGCCGCCGACACCGCCGCCTCCCGCAACAGCGGATGACCGCTCACGGCGCTGGCCGAAATCACAGACCCGTTTTCATTAATTGTAACCTGTACCTGTACCGTTCCAGAGGCTCGCACAGCTCTAGCTGCCGCCGGATAAGCTGGCTTGGGTAGGCTGGTGGCTTTGCCGTTAAGCACGCCGCCGCTGACCGTCTTTGGTTTTGGAGGAGCAGGCGTGGGCGTAGCTTGTGGTGGAGGAGGCTCGTATGTAGCTTGAGGAGCAGACGTAGACGTAGCTCCAAGCTTTGGCGTAGGCGTGGGCTTGGGAGTCGCAGCCTGTTCCGGCGCAGTGTTTGTTTGCTGCTCACTCGTTAAACTTCCCGCAGGCTTTGCCCCCGGCGAAACGATAGGGTTGGCCGTCTGATTAGCCGCGCCCGCGCTGCCCGCCTCAGTTGATGCAATTACGTTTTCGGGCGATGCTGCGCCTTCAGGCTGAGCCGTCTGCTGTGCGGTCTGAGAAGCATTTGTGCCTCTATTACGAGTCACAATGTAAGCGACAGCGATGGCAGAGAGACCGAGAATCAAAGCCGCTCCTAGAATCCAGAGCATCTTGTTTGACTTACGCTCAGAGGTCGTAGTTTGTATAAGCTCAGGATGAGGCGGGGGACTTGGCGGCGAGGGCAGCGTAGGCTCCGCCGACATCATCACCGGCAAAACCTCTGTGGGCGTTTCATTCGTCGAGCGCGGGGCAGGAATTTTCAATGTCGCGCTCGGGTCATACGAAGATTCTGAGAAGCTCACGAGAGCTTTGCCGTCATCCAGACAGAAGAGCATCTCTTCATCTTCATAGTCGCGTTGGCATGTGGGACAACGTTTCATCTTCACTCGCTGCGCTCTCCGGCAGATTTAACGTCCGAGCGCGACTCCCAGGATAAACAGCAGCATGATAACCAGCATCGCGAGTGCGCCGGTGGCGATTCCGCCGATAGCCATTCCTTTGCTGCTCGGAGCCGCCTCAACGTTCTTCATCTGGATCATCGCAACGATTCCCAGCACGACGGCGACTGGCCCTGTCAAAAGTCCCAGATAACAACACAGTCCGATGGTGAGGCTAAAGACGCCGACGCCCAGCGACGCGATGGCGAGCGGATTCTGTTGAGATTTTTTAGCGGCGAAACCAACTCTCGGCGGTGGCGGCGGACTCCACGAAGGAGATTGTTGCTGTTGCCCGCTCCAGGATTGCGGAGCAGGCGCAGGCGGCGGCACAGAAGGTGGCCCGGACCAGCTATGCGGCTCAGGCATCCCGCCGGGCATCTCGCCCGCGCGATAAGCTTGCGTCGGCAGAGGCTGATCCATGTTTCCGGTTGTGGGCGGCGGCGGAGCCAAAATCGTCGCTTGCGGGTCGAATGAAGACGAGCCTTGCTCCTCTACGAGCGGCGTGCCGTCGTCTGTACAATAGCTCAGGTGCTCATCAGTGTAAGTGCGATTACAACTCGGGCAGCGTTTCATTCCGCGCTTCTCCGTTTCTCAAAATGTAGACTTTACAGTGCTTTTAAAATGCCGCTCAGACCAGCTCAAGCTGGCTGAAGAAATAAGCTATCTCAATCGCCGCGTTCTCTTCGGAATCCGAGCCATGCACAGCGTTCTCGCCCATCGAGCCGCCAAAATCTTTGCGCAAAGTCCCCTCGTCCGCCTTGGCCGGATCGGTCGCTCCCATCAGATCGCGCCAGGCTTTGACAGCCCCGTCTTTCTCAAGCGCCATCACCACACACGGCGCGCCGGACATAAACTCCGTCAGTTCGCCAAAGAAAGGCCGCTCGCTATGCACAGCATAAAAGCCTTCGGCCTCGCGCAAGGTCATGTGTATCAGCTTCATCCCTTGAAGCTTAAAGCCGCCGTCGAGAATCCGCTGAATGATGTTTCCCGTTTTCCCTCCGCGCACGGCGTCGGGCTTGATGATTCCAAAAGTAAGATTACCTGTCTGTTCTGCCATCATGCTCCTCTTAAATGATAATGTCTTTAGACTGTTCCGCTTGCTTGCGGCTCTTTCATCTCTTTCTTATACACGCGATGCCACTTGATTTTGCCGCAGCCGCCACGGCACCTGCGCAGCATTCTTTTGCCTTTGGAGTATGCCTTGTACCTGATGCCACCCAAGTCCCAGATTGAAACTTCATGGCCGCAAGCGGGGCACTGCAACATCCACAAGCGCGATTCGGCCTCCATATCCTTAAATGTGTCGGGCATCAGAGTCCCGAACAGCTTGTGCCAGAAGCTCATGGGAACAACTCCAATCTACAGCATGTGAATCAACGAAACTTACTCTTCACGCTTTCCGTTGCGCTCTTCTCTTACAATATCGATCAGCGCATCCAGACGTTGATCCGTATGCGCCTGTGCGTCGGCAAGCTCTTTCATTTTTTCAGATAAACTTGCTTGTCCGTCAGCAAGTTCTCTCATCTTTTCAGTTAAACTTGCCATCGCAACTTCCGTCTTGATTTGTGCATCAGCAAGCGCAGCTATCTTGGCCTCCGAATTTGCCTGAGCCTCCGCCAGCTCTATCATTCGCTCATCAGCTCTTAAAGCAACTTTGACGAGTTGTTCAACGATGCCCTCAATACGTAATAGTCTGCCTTCGGTACTCATACGCTTGCCTCCTATGAGTTTCAGTATTCGTCCCGCACATAGATTATGCAGACGCGCGCGAGCCGAGCGCGTCATTGATCGCTGAGCCGATGTCTGCCGGTGATTTGACGACGCGGATGCCTGCTGCTTCCAGAGCCTGCATCTTTTCCGCCGCAGTGCCTTTGCCTCCCGCGATGATCGCTCCCGCATGACCCATGCGGCGTCCGGGCGGCGCGGTTTGTCCGGCGATAAAGGCCACGATGGGCTTTGTCACATTCGCTTTGGCAAACGCAGCGGCCTCTTCTTCGGCAGTCCCGCCGATCTCGCCAATCATCACAATCGCATCCGTCTCATCATCCGCTTGAAAGAGCGCGAGCGCGTCCGTGTGCGTCGTGCCGACGATGGGATCGCCGCCGATGCCGATAGCCGTAGACTGTCCAAGCCCGAGCGCGGTCAATTGCCCGACGGCTTCATACGTCAGAGTCCCTGAGCGCGAGACGACGCCGACGCGTCCTTCTTTGTGAATGTGCCCGGGCATGATGCCTATCTTGCATTTGCCGGGTGAAATAATGCCGGGACAGTTCGGGCCGATGAGCCGCGTCGCTTTGTCTGAGAGATATTCTTTGACACGCACCATGTCGAGCGCGGGGATGCCTTCGGTGATGCACACGACAAGGGGAAGCCCTGCGTCCGCGGCTTCCATAATCGCGTCGGCGGCGAACGGAGGCGGCACGTAAATCACAGAGGCATTCGCGCCTGCTTCTTTGACAGCATCCTCGACGGTGTTGAAGACGGGCACGCCTTCATGCGTCGTCCCGCCCTTACCCGGGGTCACGCCGCCCACGACGTTCGTGCCGTATTCGATCATCTGTTTAGTATGAAAAGTTCCCTCTTTGCCGGTGATGCCCTGCACGACGAGGCGCGTGTTTTTATCAACGAGTACGCTCAACGATTTATGCTCCTT
>JACMLC010000070.1 GCA_014379795.1 Pyrinomonadaceae bacterium | reverse complement strand
TTCCCGCAAGGTCTCTTCATCGCGCGCCGAAGAGACGCGTTTATAAGTCCTGAGCCGCTGTCCCATGTCCGAGATGTAATCATCAGGAATCGCCACGTCCACGCCGAGGTTAATGGAGACGCTGGCCTCATCAACCACATCTTCGCCCCTCAGCTCCGCGACGGTTCGTTCGAGCATCTGCGTGTAAAGATCAAAGCCGAGCGCGTCCATATTCCCTGACTGCTGGCCGCCCAAAAGATTTCCCGCGCCGCGCAATTCCAAATCCAGAGCCGCGAGGCGAAAGCCCGCGCCGAGGTCTGAAAACTCGCGGATGGCAGCCAATCTGCGCCGCGCAATCGGCGACAAGCCCTGTTCGGATGGAATCAGTAAATATGCGTAAGCACGACGGTTAGAGCGTCCGACACGCCCGCGCAACTGGTAAAGCTGCGACAGGCCATAAGTATCTGCGCGGTTTATGATGATGGTGTTGGCGCGCGGGATGTCTATTCCGTTCTCGATAATGGTCGTCGCAACCAGAACATCATATTTATAATCAACAAAATCGAGCATCACGCGCTCCATGTCCTGCTCGTTCATCTGCCCGTGCCCGACAACGATGCGCGCCTGCGGCACAAGCCGCTGCACCAGCGCGGCGATGGTCTCGATGGATTCGACTCGATTGTGTATAAAAAAGACCTGCCCGCCGCGCGCCAATTCCAATTCGATAGCGGACTTGATGACGCTTTCCGAAAACTGCACGACCTGCGTATTGATAGCGAGCCGGTCACGCGGCGGAGTCTCAATCACGGACATGTCGCGCAAGCCCATCAGAGACATATTGAGCGTGCGCGGAATCGGCGTCGCGGATAAAGTCAGGACATCAACTTTTTTCTTTAACTGTTTCAAACGCTCTTTATGAGCGACGCCGAAACGTTGCTCTTCATCCACAACGACGAGACCAAGATCACGAAATTTGACATCCTTTGAGAGCAGGCGATGCGTGCCGATGGCTATGTCAACCTCGCCCCCTTCGACGCGCTTGACGACATCCTTCTGCTCTTTGGAGGAGCGAAAGCGCGAGAGCAATTCGACCTTGACCGGGAAAGCGGCAAAGCGCGTGCGAAAAGTCTCGAAGTGTTGATAAGCCAACACAGTGGTCGGCGTCAGCACGGCGATCTGTTTGCCTTCCATCACGGCCTTGAAAGCCGCCCGCATCGCAACTTCTGTCTTGCCGTACCCGACATCGCCGCACAGCAGCCTGTCCATAGGCTCCGGCTGCTCCATGTCTTTCTTGACATCTTCAATCGCGGTTTCCTGATCGGGCGTCAGGACATATTCAAACCCTTGTTCGAACTCGTCCTGCCACGGCGTGTCGCCCGCGTAGGCATAGCCTCCGACCAGTTTTCTCTCCGCATAGAGACGCAACAACTCGTCCGCCATGTCGCGCATCGCGCGCTTGGCTTTGGCCTTTGTCTTCTGCCAGCCGATGCCGCCCAGCTTGTCCAGGTTCGGCTGCTTGCCCTCTGCGCTCGAATATCTCTGCACGAGATCGAGCCGCTCGACGGGCACGTACAGCTTCGCTTCATCCGCATAAAAGAGCAGCATGAACTCGCTGCTTCTGCCCGACAGGTCAAGCGTCTGCAAGCCGCCAAAACGCCCTATGCCGTGATCCACATGCACCACGTAATCGCCGACTCGTAAATCGCGGAAGTCGGATAGGAAAGCTGCTGTTTTAGACTTCTTTCTTTTACCTTTTTCCTTTTGCCTTTTACCTTCGCCGCGCAGCGCCGTATCACTTGCTTCATCGAAGAGGTCGCTTTCGACGTGAACGATTAAGTTGGAGGAGGGCAGAGCGAATCCGCCTGACGGACGCCCGACGGTAATGAGCGCGCCGGAGCGCAACAGGCTTCCCTTATCATCGCCGAGAGCGATGCGCGCGGCGACTCCGTAATCGCTCAGAATCTCTGCCAGCCGCTCGGCCATGCCCTGTGTGTGCATGACCAGCAGCGTCAGCGCGTCTCGCTCTTCGGTCGCGCGTTGGATGTCTGTTGCCAGATCGCCTATGCGCCCGTGATAGCGGCGGACGCTCTGCGCAAGCCATTCGACCTCCCACGCGGTTTGCGCGATGGGAAAGAGAAAGAGCGGTTTAGATGAGGCGCGTGCGCGCCCGATTGAGATTTCCGGTTGTTCGGCTTCGAGCGAAAGAGCTTCATCCACAACCGCTGCGGCGCGTCCCAGAGTGCGCAGCTCGACGCGCTGCGTTGCATCAATACGCGCGCGCAATTCTTCAACGGTCAGGTACAACTCATCCGGTCTGAGGCCAAGCTCGTCCGCCTCTTCCGTCTCCGCGTAACGCGTCTCAAGCGTCTGGTACACGCCGCCCAGAAATTTTTCCACGCTGCCCGGCTCGTCCACGACCAGCACGGCGTCCTTCAGATAATCAAAGATGCTCGACGCGCGCATTTCCATCAGCGGCATCAACCATTCCCAGCCGTTAAAAGCTTCGCCATCATCCGCATACACTGTGCGGTCGAGCAGTGCGAGCGCATATCTTTCGTCACTCCAACGCTCTCTGGCAGCCACAGCCCACAGGCGAAAGTCATCGCCCGCGACGGCCAGCTCGCGCATCGGCGCGACCTCAACCTCTTTGAGCTGTCCCGTCGAAAGCTGTGTCTCAGGGTCAAACTCGCGGATGGAATCCACTGTGTCGCCGAAAAATTCAATGCGGACTGGCGCGCTTCTGCCCGGCGGCCAGACATCGAGGATGCCGCCGCGCATAGAGAATTCTCCGACCGCGCCGACGGGGTCTTCGCGCACATAGCCGCAAGCCAGCAATTTCGGTAAAAACTCTTCCGGCGCATAATCTTCATCGCGCCTCAGA
>JACMLC010000679.1 GCA_014379795.1 Pyrinomonadaceae bacterium | reverse complement strand
TAAATAGCGAAAGAGATTGCAGCCAGTAGGATAAATGAAGCGATGAGAACGGTGACCATTCGTGGCCTGTTGGATGCCCTGCGCGATGGCTTTCCACTCGTTTGCGCTTCTGCCGGGGCGTCCGTTGCAGAGGCATTATACGACAGTTCAGCCCCAGAGGTTTAAATTTTCAGCGTGCTTTCTTTGCGCCTGTGCGCCTTTGCGGGAGATCAAGAGTTCCCGCAAAGGCGCAAAGGCGCAAAGGAAAGAAGCAAGGGGAACTGTATGCAGAATGATTCTGGAAACACTGTTTCGGTCTGGATGGCGACGGCTGAAGAGATTCCGTCTGACGGCGCGCTCGGCGCGGATGCGAAGGCGGATATTTGCATTGTCGGCGCGGGCATCGCGGGGATAACGACTGCTTACCTGCTCGCGCGTGAAGGCGTGTCTGTGCTTGTGCTTGATGACGGAGCAATCGGCGGCTCGATGACGGGGCGCACGACGGCGCATCTGGTCAACGCGCTCGACGACCGCTTTTACGATCTCGAAAGCTATCACGGCGAAAAGGGAGCGCGGCTTGCTGCCGGAAGCCACACGGCGGCGATTGATAAAGTCGAAGCGATTGTTAAAGAGGAAGCTATTGATTGCGAGTTCGAGCGCGTTGACGGTTATCTCTTCACGCCGCCGGATGAATCGAAAGAACAGCTTGACCGTGAGCTAAAGGCGACACACCGCGCGGGGCTGGAAACAGAACTTGTCAAACGTGCTCCCGTTGAATCTTTCGACACTGGACAGGCTTTGCGTTTTCCAAATCAAGCGCAGTTTCATCCTTTGAAATATCTGGCGGGATTGGCCGCCAGCATCAGAAAACGCGGCGGGCGCATACACACAGGCACGCACGCCGCTAAGATCGAAGGCGGCGCAGAGGCGCGCATCGAAACAGAGAGCGGCCACGTTGTTACCGCGCGCGCCGTCGTTGTCGCCACCAATACGCCCGTCAACGATCTGGTTGCGATACACACCAAACAGGCTCCGTACATCACCTATGTCATAGGCGCGCGTATCCCGCGCGGTTCCGTCGCGCGTGCGCTCTACTGGGATACGCCAGACCCTTATCATTACGTGCGTCTGGAGAGCATCAATACAGATAATTCCAATGAGGGCTATGATGTGCTGATTGTCGGCGGCGAAGACCACAAGACGGGGCAGGCGGATGATTTCGAGGAGCGATACCAGCGGCTCGAAGCATGGACGCGTGAGCGTTTCCCGATGGTCGAGGCTGTAGAGTATCGCTGGTCTGGGCAGGTCTTAGAGCCGATTGACGGCCTTGCTTTTATCGGTCGCAATCCTTTGGATGCGGACAACGTTTACATCGCGACTGGCGATTCCGGCAACGGCATGACGCACGGCACGATTGCCGGAATCTTGCTCACGGATTTGATTCAGGGGCGCGGAAACAAGTGGGAGACGCTTTACGATCCTTCGCGCAAGACCTTGAAAGCAATCAAAGAATTTGCCAAAGAAAATCTCAACGTCGCCGCGCAGTTCGTGGATTACGTGACGCCGGGCGAAGTTGATTCGACGGACGAGATCGCGCCGGGCGAGGGAGCAATCATTCGTCACGGCCTGTCGAAAGTCGCGGCTTATAGGGACGAGGCGGGCGCGCTGCACGAGCGTTCAGCGGTCTGCACACATTTGGGCTGCATCGTTGACTGGAATACGAAAGAGAAGACATGGGACTGCCCTTGTCACGGCTCGCGCTTCGACGCCACAGGGAAAGTCGTAATGGGGCCAGCTAACAGCGACCTCGCTGTCGTAGATGGCGAAGCGGATAACTAAAGTCAGGTATTAACCACAAAGGCACGAAGACACAAAGGCCATCCGGGAAGTGATAAAACCTTTGTGTCTTCGTGTCTTTGTGATTCAATTTGCTTCGGATATAACTGAAGATGGCAAACAAGGTCATAACTGCGGAAAAGAGCGCGACCGAGATGATGGTCGAGCGCGGCGCGCGCAAGCGTTGGTGGCGCAGGTCTGGCTCAAAGCGCGCCTTCCGTTATGAAGACGCAAGCGGGAAGAAGATTACCAACGAAGAAGACCTACAGCGCATCAAGGCTCTGGTCATCCCGCCTGCGTGGACGTTCGTGCGTATTTCTCCCTCCGCGCGCAACCGCCTGCAAGCCATCGGCGTAGATACCAGCAACCGTGTTCAGTATCTCTATCATGCGCAACACGCCGCGCGCCAGCAGCGCAAAAAATTTGAGAAGATCGAACGCTTCGGCGAATTTCTCCCGATGCTGCGCCGCCAGACCAATGAAGACATCACGCGCGAAGACCACTCGCGCGAGCGCGTGCTGGCCGTCGTTATCCGCCTGATTAACGAGCTTTATTTTCGCGTCGGCTCCGAAGAGAGCGTCAAGCGTTACAGAACCTACGGCGTCACGACCCTGCGCAATCGCCATCTTGAGATTAAGCGGAACGGGCAGCTTGTCTTCAGCTTTAAGGGCAAGCATCACATACATCATCGCCGCGTCCTCGTGGACAAAGAGCTGGCAACGCTCTTGCAGGACATCAAATCAATCGGCGGCGCAAAACTTTTCGAGTATCGCGACGCAGAGGGACGCATCCGCAACATCACGCCGCGAGATGTCAACGAATATATCAAGGCCGCGACCTCGCCTGAATTTTCCGCTAAAGATTTTCGGACGTGGGGCGGGACATTGCTCGCGGCTGTCAAGCTGGCCGAGATCGGCTCTGCGGAAGATGAGAGGCAAGCTAAAAAAAATCTGGTCAGAGCGGTCAAGCGCGTCGCGGAACACTTGGGCAACACGCCGACCGTGTGTCGCGGCTGCTATATCCATCCGACCGTGCTTGAGCTTTACCAGCAAGGCACGACGCTCACCGAGTATCGCAAAAAAGTCGAACGCTCCATACACCGCATAGAGCCAGAGTACGAGCCGGAAGAAAAAGCTTTGCTCGACATGCTGCGTGCGCAACGAAATGGAAAATCCGGCTAAACAAAGAAGCGATCACTTTCATTAAAGGCTCAATGCCTGCTCATCCTTTCTTATACCAAGTTGCAAAACAAAATAAGGTAGAGTGTGAAGCAGAGAGCAGCGGGGGCAAGCCACCCTTCCTGACCATG
>JACMLC010000678.1 GCA_014379795.1 Pyrinomonadaceae bacterium | reverse complement strand
GCGCTTTGTCCTGCTCGATGCCTGCGTAGCGCAGGTTCTGCTGTTGAGCCGCAATCGCGGCGGATAATCCGGCGGGGCCGATGCCGATAATCGCCACGTCAAGCTCTGCCTTCGGCTCAGGCGCGCTGCCGTTGCTCAGTTCACGCGCGATGTGCTTGATGACATCCGCTCCCTCGTTGGCGGCGTTCTTGATAAGCGGAGTCCCGGACACGTCGCCGATGATGTAGCAGCCCGGCACGTTCGTCATAAAAGCCGCGTCGCGTGTCGGAGCCGGGCGCGATTTAATCTTCTTCGTCGTGTTGACGACGATGCAGGCTTTGGGATTGACGGGACACTCGACCTGACATGAAGTATCTTCCATGCACTGGTCGCGCGCGACGACCTTCGCAATGCCGCCCACAATCGCCAGCACGTCATGCGGGCAGGCTTCGACGCACGCATGGCAGCCGATACAGCGATCCGGGAAGATGACCGGATGCGCGTAAGCGGGCGCGTTCGGCTCCAACTGTTTGATTAGCTCAAGGTCTTCAACGGTGATCTGTGTGTTGAATTCTTCGGCTTCAAACTTTTTGCCTTTGGAAGCGAGGAGCAATCTACGCGCACGCGCCGCATCCGCGAGCGCGAATGAAGCTCCCGCGACGACTAGAAGAGCGCAGACTCCAACCCACCCGTACCACGGCAGACCGCCCGGAAGTTTTCTCGCTGAAGAGTCACTGCCGCCGGACAGGATGTTAATTCCCAGCAGGACGAGCAGCAGAGCAATTGTGATGAGCAGATAAGACCTTTTCATGGTCTCCGACAAAATATAAAGTATGAATGCGAATCAAGTGTAGAAACAAGTCAACTGCTTTTTCTTTGCGTCCCTTTGCGTCTTAATCTTCTTTGCGTTCTCTGCGTTAAAAGGCTTCTAAACGCAAAGTGCGCAAAGAGTGAAGACGCAAAGGAACGCAAAGAGTTGAATCTATTTTATCTACTTCGTTTATCTCTTAATTCGCATTATGAATTAAATCAAGCGATTATTGCCGTGCGATGGGGGCTTGCGTCAAGGGCTTTTTCATTTATTGCGCGACGGCTGCGGGAGTGAGCAGTTTCGGATTCCAGTGTCCGGTTTTTTTGACGTGCTGGACGTGACAGGAAGCGCAGTTGGGCGCGTCGTCGGCGAGCAGTTTGCGCTGCAAGCTGCTGGCCTGAATATCGCTGCCGCTGTGACACTGTGCGCAGGTGGTCGCCGGGGTCGTCACATCAATCGGATCGAAAGACCTGTGGCAGCTTGAGCATGATAGCTCGCCCTCGGCATTGCCTCCCCATTTGCTATCGCCGAACAGCACGCGATGCAGGTGCAGTGTGTGAAACTGGCGGCTGCGCCAACGGTCATCCGTCTCATCCGGCAGACGCTCTCTGACTCGCTTGATAGCTTCGGTCGCGGCATCCGGCCTCTGCTTCCATGCTTCATCGCTCAAGCCCTTCCAAACCCACTTGCCATTGACCACCGGATAACCGACTCCGCCCGCGTGCGGAGTAAAGACGCGCCGCCCGCGATAAAGCTTTTGATTGTCGTCGCGGTGGCAGCTTGCGCAAGCATTGAGTGCTGCTTCAGCCGGGCGAAAATCCTCGCCCTGATGTTCTGCGTGACACGAGACGCAACTAATTCCGGCTTCGACGTGCGCGGGAATCCCCGCGAGTGTGGCGGCAAAGGCTTCCGTCTGGTGACACGACGCGCAGTTGGCTTCCATGCTGCCGCTGACCGTGTGACATGTCGTGCAGGAACCCGCGTTCGCCTGTTTCGCAATCGCTGTGCGCGGAGCGTTCTGTGTGAGCGTTGAGCGCGCGTGCGCCCCGGCAATCGGCGCGGGCGAAAAAGCTTTGGTGTACCAGAACGCGGCTGCGACAGAGACGACTCCGATGATGATGACAGCCCAGATAAAGACTGAGAAAGGCCACGGGCGCGCGAGGTCTCTGGTCGGCTTCCAGTTGAATTGAGCCTTGCCCGGACGCGCAGGCGGGCGCGGGTGAAGCGGCGACACTCGCGCAGCCTTGTCGCGCGTGCGCTTGTCCCAAAACTCTTTGAGCGCGTCCGCGACCTTCGGCGGAGCCGTCCCGGATTCAGGCGCAAGCGGCTGCTCCTGCGCCGTAGCCTGTTCCACAGACTCCGTGATGTTGGCCGCGACCTGAACGAGGACGTGCACGTTCAGAGCTTCGCCAACCCGGCTCAGGTGTAGAAAGAAAGAACCTATCTGCGCGACATCTCCATCGGCCAGAGCTTCTGTCTCATTAAGCTCAATCAGCCTGCCGTTCAACGTCACCGGATGAGACGAACTGAGATTGATGAGATAAAAGCGACCCTCAACCGCATTGATGCCCGCGTGAAGACGCGACACCGTCGGGTGATTCAACAGGATTTCGCAGTCAATCTGGCGGCCTACCCTCAACGCCTGCACAGAGAGCGTCACAGGGTCAACCACCTGATCCTCGCGCGTGATGATAAATGTGGGGGACAGATTATTCACGAGCTACTTGACAGCCTATCGCACGATAAAGAAAACGACCTGAATGATATGCACGAGCATCAGCGCCAGCATCAGCGAAGTCGAAATGACATGCGGCGCGAGCCAGATTTTAAGCAGCCGGTGCAGGTAGATGAGCGAGTCTACGCGCCGCAGGGTGGCAGCCGTTTCAATCGCTTCGATCAAATGCTTATGCGCCTGCGGGTCTGTGAGGCTCTTGGCCTCTGCCTTAAACTCCGCGCGACCTGCGGCCAGCATATCCGTCAACTCTTCGCGGCGCACGTATTGCCGCAGCAGGTATGAGAAGGAAAGAAAACGCCCGTACACTTTCTGCTCAATCAGTTGGCGAAGCTGCGTATCATCCGCGCCAATGTCAGCGAGAGTCGCGCGCAGTTCATCGCGTCTGGTCTCAAGGTCTTCGATAAGGAGCGGGTCGCCCTCTATGCTCGTCATG
>JACMLC010000069.1 GCA_014379795.1 Pyrinomonadaceae bacterium | reverse complement strand
TAAGGCCGGTATGAACCAGAATCCGGTATCGGTAATGTCGGCTGAGGAGCGATTTTTTTGAGAATGATGATTGAAGATTACGGAGCGCGTGTGGCGAGCGTCTGGGAAGGCTTGCGCTCGACAACGCGAAAGATGGTTGTCGGCGCGTTGCAATCCCCTGCCGGAACCACCCCGCCAGCCCAACAGGCGCATGGCGGCGGCGCGACCTCTTATGATGCGCGCTCAGACTGGGAATTGAGCCGCTTGCTCGCCGCGCTCGACGAACGCGTGGCCGAAGGCGGTTCTGCCTTAAGCGATGAACAGGCGCGCGAGACGCGCCGCATGGCCGAAGCCTGCGCCGTTCTCTTGCAGAATCAGGCGCAATCGGCAGAGGTCTTCTCGCAACTCGTCACACGCGCACACCGCGCACATGATTTCGCGCGCATAGACGCGCTCGCGGATGAACTGGCGGAGCGATTTGCGCCGAGCGAGATGTGCGAGCTGGCGCGCGACGATCATGCGGTCGTTCGCGCTCTGGCGCACGAAGCCCTCGCGCAATCACCGACGGGCGTGCTGGTCTCGCTGCTCGTAGACCCGGTTGATGCAAACATCGCACGCGAGGCCATCGAACGACAGGCAGACGAGTACGGCATTGAAGAAGCGCGTCATCTCGTACACATGCTCGATCAGGCAGAGATGGCTGCCGAAGAAGAGGACGACGCTTAAGATTTTTATCGCGCTTCCGATACTCAGTTGCAGGCCGAAGGTTCTTCATTGCCGAAGCCGGGAGAAAAGTCAAAGTCCTTTAGCAGGTAGGTAGCAAATGTCCGGCGGCGATTCTTAGTCATTGGTTTACCATCGCCTTTCTGCTTCTTTTCTATAACCAACCCTGTCAGCAGATTCATGTCGGTATCAACCGTTCCCTCAGCATCGGGAGTAAAATCCGTATAGTAGGTTCTGATACCGACTAGCCGCCACTCGCCCTGATAGAGCTTGAATTGGTGGGTCACTGCCTCCATGACGCTCACCGTCTTGGCATTGTTCTGTATGTAAATGCTGTTGCGTCGAATTTCCAGACTTTCAGCCCAGCAACAACCCATCCCCGGAATCTCTTCCTCGATAGATTTTTCCGCGACGCGATAGCCGCCCTGTGCCTGCCTTAGCAGGACATAAAGCTGGTACGTTGGTGAAGCGTCTGCGGGCTGCCGGCGAATCACTCCCGCCCAATCCTCCAGCCCGTCGCCGTTCAAGTCGCCTCTGGCCTTCAGGCTTAACCGGCCATCACGTTTCAAGGTAGCTTTCAAGAAGGCATTAACGCTGGAGAAATCCCTTTGAGCGGCGACAGCGAAAGGGCAAGATAAAATGATTAAAGCCGATAGCACAAAACAGAGTTGGCGCATAGTTTTCCCAATGCCTATTGCTGGAAATGGTTTTTTCATAAATAACCCAAGTCGGTAGTGATAGATGTTTTGGTAGAGCGCTTAAATTGCCACTAGCTTTAGCTAGTGGGATAAAGGCTTTCTAGCTTTCGGCTTTAGCCAAACCGTTGTGCTAAAGCAATAAGGAATTTTTATTTATATTTGGCTAAAGCCGACTTTCTGTTGTGCACTGTCTCCACTAGCTAAAGCTAGTGGCAATTTATTTGCAACCATGATTTAGCGAGTCTTAAAGACCTCTGCACATCTCGCGTTCCCATGGAGTGTTGATGGCGCGTGCAATGGATGCCCGCACCTCGCCAAAATTCCAGTCCTTGCGCTGCCAGATCGAGCCGTCCGCATATTCCACGCGATTGATGACAATCTTCTCTTCAAAAAGATTCCCGGACTTGCCTGCAAGGCTTTCCAGGCTAATCACGTCGCTCGGCCCGGACAAACTGAAGGCATGTATTTCCTTCTCTTTGTCGGGATTTATGTTGACGCCGCACAGAAACTGACGGCGCACGACGTTCTTTGGATTCGCAGACTCTTTAAATTGATATTCCCAGAACATGATTTCGATGGCTTTGGCGCTCGCGTTGCGAACTTTGATTTGATAGGCAAAGCCGTTGACGGGTTTGGATTTTGGAGACCGCGCTTCCCGCACATTCTTTTCAATCGCCGCGCTCCGCCCGTCAATCGTATCTTCGTTGGGGTCTCTGGCCCCGACCGGGTCATTAACCCTGCGGTTGCGCTCGAAGTTTCTATTGGCGGGTATCACAGCCCGAATCGGAGCGGTGCCCGGGTCATTCAGTATCTCGACCACCTGACGGCTCTTCGTCCACTTGGAAGAGAGCACTACCAACGCAGAGCCGTCGTTCGGAAGCTTGGTGTTCTGACTCTGAATTGGCGAAATGAACATTAGGAGCAGCGGCAAGAGTAAAAAGGTTCTCATTGTTTTGTCTCCAATATTGAAAGACAGCTCCACACCGCCAGATTAAGATGGACTCTTTTTATAAGGCGACGAGAACGAAAGCAGACCGGTTGCTGCGCCACAAATTAAGAAAGGAGAGCGGAATCAAGAAATAAACCCGGCTTCCGCCGTGTCCCTGTGTGGAAAAGATAGTTTCTCGCCAACGCTCTTGTCAATCAACTCTTTCACGCATTGCATGGTCAGACGGTTGAGCCATGCTATCGAGGCGTCGGATTCAGTGAGCTGTCGGGCTGCCTTTGGTCTTTAGATGGCGCAGCTAATAGGGGGCAACTTTCCTTTAGAGTTGTTTAGTATTATAGTGAAGCAATTCTTCCGACAGAATTTCCAGTTATATCTGCAATTAACTCGAAACCCATTCAACGCTACTCAATTGGAGAATTTAATATGCGAAGCATCACGAATGCTTTAGATGCGCTTGGCGAATCGTTGCTATGGAATGGATTACATAGAATCAAGTATCTGCCTTGTTTGATGCTGTGTCTCATCGGCATGAGTTTGACCGTCATAGCCGCTCCCTCAAACCTTGATCCCACTTTCGGCAACAGCGGCAAGGTGGTTTCCAGTCCCGATGGTTCGGAAATGATCCAAGGCTCCTCGATGGCGCTCCAACCGGACGGAAAAATTGTCATGGTTGGAAGCAGAGTAGTTGGCTCGACATACTCAACCTTTGTTGTAACCAGATATAACTCTGACGGAAGTTTAGACACGACTTTTGGCAATAACGGATGGAACTCCGTAACATTTGGCGCAGGTTATGAGTTCGCGGCTTCCGTAGCTATTCAGGCGGACGGAAAGATTGTGGTTGGTGGAACAACTCGGAATTTCGTGGGTAACCAACCTTTTCACGACTTTGCTATCGTTCGATTTAATTTGGACGGCTTGATCGATACGACCTTTGACAGCGACGGTAAAGTGATTATTTCTTACGACGACTTAATAACTGTAAATTATCACGAATACCTCGACGTGCTTAAAGTTGGGAGCGACGGAAAAATCGTTGTTGCAGGTCACGCTATATATGGAGGTGTTGGGGACAGATTCATTTTTGCCAGACTCAACGTAGACGGTTCGCTCGATACGACTTTCGGCACAAACGGAAGATTGGCTGATGTGGCGAACATGTTTTCGAACTACGATAAGATAGGCGATTTGATAATTCTGCCGGACGGAAAATTTGTAGTTGCCGCCACATTTAATAATTTTATGGGCAGCTTCAGGATGGCTATTAAGTACAACATCAACGGAGGCAGAGAATGGACATATAGGAAACCAGATACAGCTTCATCCCCGTATTTTGACGAAGCATTAAATGGAATCGCGGCGCTGCCCGATGGGAAATTTATCGTAGTCGGGAAACGTTTGGGCAAGATTGCTGCGCTTCGATTGAATGCTGACGGCAACGAAGATAATACATTCATCAACGCTCCAAACATGCCCGACGGTGAGGCTTTATCTGTCGCAATTCAGACGGACGGAAAAATTGTCGCCAATATTATTACCGCTACTTCTTCCAGTTTTTCACTGGTTCGATATAACGCGAACGGTTCGCTGGATACAGCTTTCGGCAACGACGGAATTATCCGCACAAG
>JACMLC010000068.1 GCA_014379795.1 Pyrinomonadaceae bacterium | reverse complement strand
GATCCTGTTGAGTTCAATCTGCCTGGCATCAACCAGGTACAGATGAAGGAACAGATCGGATTGAATTTCGCCGCCGCGCTTCGTTCCTTCCTTCGCCAGGATCCAAACATCGTTCTGGTCGGCGAAATCCGCGATTTCGAGACGGCTGAAATCGCCATCAAAGCGGCCTTGACCGGCCACTTAGTCCTTTCCACACTCCATACCAACGACGCTCCTTCCACAATCTCTCGCCTGATGAACATGGGCATAGAGCCTTTTCTTGTCGCCACCAGCGTCAACCTGATACAGGCGCAGCGTCTCATTCGCCGCGTTTGTAAGGACTGCAAAATCGAGCATCCGACGCCTGCCGAAGCCTTGATCGAAATCGGCTTTAAGCAGGACGAAGCCCGCCACATGAAGATCTTCAAAGGGCGTGGCTGTCAGACCTGTAACGGCACTGGCTATAAGGGTCGCGTCGGACTTTACGAGGTTATGGAAGTGACGGATGAGATACGCGAGTTGATTCTGATCGGCGCGTCATCACTGGAACTGAGGAAGCGAGCCGTTGATGACGGCATGATTACGTTGCGCGAATCCGGCCTCCATAAAATTAGAAATGGCATCACCACCATCGAAGAAGTTGTGCGGGAGACGGTGGCTTGACGAGAAGTGGAGGAATTATGCTGCGCGCTGCCGCTTTATCATTATTAATGTTGTTTTCAGTTGTCACGATGCTGCCGCTGACCAGTTCATCGGCGCATAACAATGAAGGCTCTTCGGCGTCGTCTTCGAGTCGCAAGAAGCGTCTCCGTCGCCATTCGCGCGCGTGGTGGCGACGCTATCGCGCACGCCTCAGGCGCAAACGCGCTGCCCTTGCACGCCAGAGAGCGCTCCAAGCTCTCCAGGCGCAAAACCCCGAAACCGCTGCTGCCGCGAAGTTGGATGATAGTGCGATGTCCAAATCGGGCGGCGTTTACAATCACCCGCGCGGTCTTTGGAGCATGACGATGCCTAATGGCTGGACGGGCCGCACGGCTTCGGATGGAAGCGAGATGAAATTTCGCATTTCCGCAGATGGAAGAACGACCGGACAGGCGACGCTTTCAGTCGTGGCGATGGCGAATGGTTCAGATGCCGCAGGCGTCACCAAGCGCAAACAGAGCCAGACCTTAAGCGGAGTTCCGGTGACGGCTTTGCGTCGCACGGTGATTGACAGGATGGTGAAAGAGAACGGCTGGGTGGTTAATGATTTCCAGAAGGAGATCAACGGTCATCGCGTGTTCGTCGTGCAGGCGCAGACTCCTGCCTCGGCAGACGGGCGCACCCCGCCACAGGCACAGACCTACTACTTCACAGAAGTAGACGGTCGCATCTATTCGCTTGCGACCAGCGCGCCGGTTGAGGCATCGGAGCGTGTGGCCGCACAGTCAGAGCAAGTGGTGACTTCCCTGCGCACGAGCAATCGCTCTTCATCTTCTGCGCCAACGGAGGCCGCCAAGCGTTAAATCAATCTTCCCTTTAGAGACGCGCCGGGGCTGGCCTTGAAATTCAACCGCCAGCCCCGCTTTAACCAAAACCTTCCGGGACCCGTAGAGCGCGCCAAGGAGAACAACCTTTTATGTCTATGAACGACCAGCAATCTCAACTCTCACTTTCAGACCTGCTCAAAAAGCTTTCCGAAGCAGGCGGGTCAGACCTTCACATCACGACCAATTCCGCGCCACAGATACGCGTTCACGGGCATCTACATCCGCTCGAAGGCTATCGTCCGCTCACCTCTGCGGACACCAAGCAGCTCGCCTACTCGGTTCTCACGGATGCGCAAAAGCATCGCTTCGAGGAAAACCTTGAACTGGACTTCTCATTCGGCGTCAAGGGTCTCTCACGTTTTCGCGCCAATCTCTTTAACCAGCGCGGCGCGGTCGGCGCGGTCTTTCGCGCCATTCCTTACGAGATAAAGCCTTTTGAAGAATTGGGTTTGCCGCCGGTTGTCAAAAAGCTCTGCGACAAGCCGCGCGGCTTAATCCTCGTCACCGGGCCGACCGGCTCCGGCAAGTCCACGACGCTCGCGGCGATGATTGACAAAGTCAACATTGATCGTCACGAGCATATCCTGACCATCGAAGACCCGATTGAGTTTTTGCATAATCACAAGAACTGTCTGATTAACCAGCGCGAAGTCAACGCGGACACGCACGGCTTTGCAGAGGCGTTGCGCACGGCTTTGCGTCAAGACCCTGACGTGGTGCTGGTCGGCGAAATGCGCGACCTTGAAACCATCGAGTCGGCGCTGCG
>JACMLC010000677.1 GCA_014379795.1 Pyrinomonadaceae bacterium | reverse complement strand
TTTGTGGACTTCTTCGGCATTCCGGCTTTGACTACCTCAAGCCTTGCGACGCTCGCCTTGCGCACGGGCGCGGCGGCGCTTCCCATCTTTGCGCCGTGGGACGAAGAGCGCGGGCGCTTCCTGCTCAAGATCGAGCCGCCCGTTTCCATCCAGCCGACCGGCGAGCCGGAAGAGGACGTGCGCGCTCTGACCGCCGCCGTCACTTCCGTAGTCGAAAAGTATGTCAGGCAATACCCGGAGCAATGGCTCTGGATACACAAGCGTTGGAACACACGTCCCGTTGGCGAAGCAGACCTCTACGCGAGCCGCACACCTGAAACTAAAAGCAGCGCAGGCGAAGTCTTAAGCGAGGCTCATCCAGACTCCAACTCGCTCTCCTGATCTAAAATCACATGAATTCGATGGTAGACAGAGATAGCTCCGTAGGAGCGAGATATTTATAGGTACCAGATGATAAATTGAGTCTAGCTCCGTTAGGAGCGGAATGTTCCGCGTCCATGATATTTCGCTCCTAACGGAGCTAGACGCTTGATTGCCGCACTGAACTATAAATATCTCGCTCCTACGGAGCTATGAACATATGAACCTTTTTATCTCGAACGGACGTTAATATTGATGCCACGAATTTAGCGCGCGTGGTGTTTATCATTCACAGAACATTCTACGCGTGTGTCAATTCGCTGTTGATTATTGGCCCGCAGTCAAATCAGATAAAGAAAGAGAGTCTATCATGAAGAGATCGGCCTACCTTTTAATCATCGCGCTGCTCTGCTTTCAACTGCTGTTATCACCCGCTAAAGCATTTACCCTACAACCTGTTCCGGCGCAGGCCGCTGGCAAGTATGCGGATAAGATCAAAGCTTTTGAAGATTTCGTCCGGGCGCAGATGGCGACAGAGCGCGTGCCGGGACTTTCCATAGGCTTTATCAAAGACGATTTTATGTGGGTCAAGGGGTACGGCTACGCGGATTTGGAAAACAAGATTCCGGCGAAGGCCGAGTCGGCTTATCGTCTCGCGTCCGTCACCAAGCCGATGACTGCTTTGGCCGTGCTGCAACTCGCGGAAAAAGGAAAGATCAATCTGGATGCAGAGGTGCAGACTTACGTTCCTTACTTTCCGAAAAAGCCGTGGCCTGTCACAGTGCGACAGGTGCTTGGACACCTGGGCGGCATCAGTCATTACAAAAACCCCGCGAACGAGCTGCACATCAAAGAGAATAAGACGACCAGAGAGGCCATCGCACTTTTCGAGAACTTTGATCTCGTAGCAGAGCCGGGAACGAGATACAGCTATTCCAGCTACGGCTATAACCTGCTCGGCGCGATTATCGAGAGCGCGTCCGGGAAAAGTTATGGCGAGTACATGCGCGAGAATGTCTGGCAGCCCCTCGGCATGAACGATACGCGGATGGATAATCCGACCGACCTGATTCCGAATCGCGTGCGCGGCTATCAGATGGTCAACGGGGAAATCAAGAATTCAGAGTTCATAGACATCAGCAGTCGCTTTGCGGCGGGCGGCACGCGCTCGACCGTCGTTGACCTGCTTAAATTTGCGAAGGGCATCAACTCCGGCCAGCTCCTATCAAAAGAGAGCTATGACGCGATGTTCACTTCGCTGGCGACCAAAGACGGGCGATATACGGATTATGGTTTGGGATGGGAGACGACTCCGCTCAACGGCCATTTCACAATCGCGCACAGCGGCGGGCAGCAGGAGACACGAACGCTGCTCTACATTTTTCCGGCGCAGAAATTTGCCATCGCGGCGGCCATTAATTTTGAAGGCAGCTCACCCGGCGCATATGTTGACAGGCTTCACCAGCTCCTGACGGACGAGCCGTGGGCGATGCAGGCTTACACGGCGGACAAAACAAACGCTGCTTTGTATCGCGGGTTGTACGCATCCTTTGCTCCGGGCATGGCCTACTTTGACCGTTATCAAAAGCCCTTCACAGAGTCGCGCGAAGAGCTGGGCGCGGCCTTCGCGTACTTTAATCAAGCCCTGAATCCTGAGACCGCCGCGAGTGATGCGGCGGGCGCGCTCGCCAAAATCAGAACCGGGCGTCACCCCGCCTCCGCGCATGCTTTTACCAAAGTCGGTTCCTACGCCGCGATGAAACTCAAAGAGCGCGGCGGCGCAAATTCGTTCAACGCATACGCAGGCGCGGGCGCGATTACTTTTTTCAACGACTACATCGAACTATACAAAAAGGACGCGAGCATCCCGCAGGAGTTTCGCTTTAGCGAGCCGGTGGAGAAGATGCTTAGCAGTTGGAATCAGTCATGGGCTAAGACCAACACTCCGTATGTGCGCAAATTATTTCTCTCCGAAGCGACGCTGGATGAGGCGGCCACGAATCTGAGGAAGAGCTTCGCGGGAGCGCAGATGTATCCGAACGTGCTGGAACCGCTGCTCCAAATCGCGCGGCAGGCGGCGTTGCGCGGCAATCGCCAGAGCGCGACGAAAGCAGGAACACTCGCCACAGAGCTTTATCCACAGGATGACACTGCGATGGGAACGCTCGGCGTCATACATCTGGTCTTCGGAGAGAGAGCACAGGCCGAGACGATGCTCAAAAAATCTCTGGCGATGAACCCGCAGGGTCTGGCGAGCGCGGACGGCCTCAACCGCATGGCTTACCAGTTGTCAGGGGCCGGGAAAGCAGAGCAGGGGTTTGAACTCTTAAAGCTTGCCATCGAGCTACATCCGAAAGCCGCAAACCTTTACGACACTCTCGGCGAGTTTTATATGAACAAGGGAGAGAAACAAAAGGCTATGGAGCAATACCAGAAGGCTCTGGAAATTGACCCGAAATACCCGAACGCCGAAAACGCGCGCGCGATAGTGAAGAAGCTGGCGAGCTAGTTAAAGAGTAAAACGATTTCACCACAAAGACACAAAGGCGCTAAGAGCAAAGCAGAGATGTTTCTTAACGTCAGTTCGACGTAAGTAGTGCGAGGCGACCAGCCCGCGTTAGCGGGCGACAGCATGTAGCCCCATGCGTGAGCATGGGGAATGACGATGCCAGACATTGTTTGAGCCTGCGTAGCTGGCGACAGAGATGTGATACCGCAGAGTATCTGTCGCCAGCTACGCAGGCTCTGGGGTTGCTGGATGCTGAGTGTCCCCATGCTGGCGCATGGGGCTACACGCTGTCGCCTGCTCCGCAGGCTCTTTGAGGAGCCTTATCTCGAACTGACGTTGCTTAGTGCCTTTGTGTCTTTGTGGTGAGTTGTCTTGAAATATTTTATCCGCCTGCATCTCGCGGCTCATTCATTTGGCATCACGCTTGCTGTTTTTTTATCAACACGGCATCAAGTTGCCACAAATGCTTAGAAATCAGGCAGCGTGCGACAGACGCGGTTTGTCATCCGTATGAATGTGCGGCGCGCGTGTTCGCTTACTGAACATTTTTAAAAGGAGAAAAATGAGCTGGCAAGAAAATTTGATTGAAGACGATGCGGGAATCAGAAAGCTGCTGGCAGAGACAAGGCGCGTCGCCGTGCTCGGTATGCGAAGCGAGGATTATCCTTTCAAGGCCGCGTTTTATGTTCCGCAATATCTCGTTTC
>JACMLC010000676.1 GCA_014379795.1 Pyrinomonadaceae bacterium | reverse complement strand
TGGTTTCTTTCAGCGGGTAATCATAGACTGCTCGACCATCGCATCGTATTTCTTTCTCAGCTTGCTGAGTGATGAGCCTGCGCGTTGCTTTTTCCACCATGCTGCGCTGGTTGATGTGCCCGCTTTGACCGCAGACAATCGTTCGATGGTTTGCATGCCGCCAGCTTCCGGGATATAGGAATCCACGACCTGATAAGTCAGCGTCAGCGGCTGGTCTTTGTGTGCGACCAGAAAATATTGAACGCTCTCGTTGTGTGGAAGGAAAAATGAAGTCTCTTCTCCATTCGCCTGCGTGATCACAGCGTGGATGTAGTCGCCCATTTCAAAGCCCTTGAAAGCGCCCTTGACGGTTTTCGTCGCTTTCACCTTGTCCTTCGGGTGGTTGGTTGGCTCACACCCGCCGCCGCACTGCCCGTAAGCTGTAACGGACGCATAGCCCGCGACCAAAGTTAGAAGTAAGAGAGGGAACAGCTTTTTCATCTCGATTTTTCCTTGTGTGTCAATTTAGAGAGCTTGTGTTTATTGCCAACTATGAATGTATAGCCACATGCGGCATTTCGCGCCTGTCGCCGCCTTCGGTTGGCTTGAACATGAACTGTTAAGCAGCTTCATCTTTCCGAAAGTGGAGTTTCATCAGTTGGTCTGGACGGACGGCGACAAAAGCATAAGCCTTCCCTGTATTGTCGCTGAACTCGACTTCAAAGACGCCATCCTTCCAGATTTCAACTACGGTTCCGACGGCTCCGCGCCGCAAATCTTCCGTGAGCAACTCTTCGGTCAAGGCCACCACATCAAGCAATTTGATTTCGTCCATCTTCGCCCTTCGCCATAGGAGTTAGGCTCGCTTTTTATCCTTGATCTTCAATTCGGGGTGACGCGCGAGAAAGCCGCCGCGCTTCATTTTGTAACGTTCGGGTTTGAGCATGTCATCGTCCGTCCAGCCGCGCTTTAAGCCTGCCTCGTAATCCTCTTGCGTGACTTCCAGCACGATCTCTTCGGCTCGTGGTTTTGGTTTTTTATCTTCTACCTTTTTCATATCTCATTGCCGCCTATGAATGGATAGCCACGCGGGGCATCTCGCGCCCGTCGCCGCCTTCGGCCGGCGTTTGGACTTTCAGAGGCTCAGGCCATTCGATATTAGGCACGTCCTTTGGCCCAAAGCGTCCTTCGCGGCCTTTCGCTTTGTCTCTGAGCGCGGTCAAAACTTTTTCGGGCGTCATCGGCACTTCGTCTATGCGGACGCCGACGGCGTCGTAGACAGCGTTGGCGATGGCGGGCATCACGGGCAGGAGCGGCCCCTGCCCGACTTCTTTCGCGCCGAAGGGGCCGTTGGGGTCTGCGTCTTCGACCAGATAGGTGATGACATCGCACATCTCAAGCGTCGTCGGAGACTTGTATTCAAGGAGCGATGGAAACTTGTGAACGGCGTTGCGGTTGGCGCGATAGATCATCTCTTCCATCAGGGCTTCGCCCAAGCCCATGTAGACGGAGCCTTCGACCTGTCCCAGGACGAGGACAGGATTGATGCTGCGCCCGATGTCGTGGCCGATCCAGATTTTCGGGACGGTGATGATGCCCGTCTCCGGGTCAACGTCAACTTCCGCAACGGCGGCTGAGTAGCTGTAAGCGGGCGAAGGGCCAACGCCCGCGCCCTTGAATTTTCCGGGCGAGCGCGGCGGCGTGTAAGAGCCGACCGTGCCGATGGTGCCGAATTTTGTTTCCGCGAGCACGACTGCTTCGGCAAACGTGACGCCGGTTTCGGGGTTCTCGACATCGAAGACGCGGCGGTCTGCGAACGAGAGATTTTCAATCGGCACAGAGAGTTTTTCGGCGACAGCCATTGTCAGCAGTTCGCGTGCGCGCTCTGCGGCCTGAAGCGCGGCGTTGCCGGTCATTAAGGTACCGCGGCTCGAATAGCTGCCGAGGTCAACGGGCGTCAAATCCGTGTCGGCTGTGATGATGCGAATGTCGAAAGGGTCTATGCCCAAGACTTCCGCGACGATGTAAGCAAGGATGGAATCGGAGCCTTGACCGATGTCCGTCGAGCCGCATTGGACGCAGACGCCGCCCTGCCGGTCAAGCCGTAGCTGGACGCCGCTGTGCGGCATGTTGTTCCAGTAAATCGGCAGCCCCGCGCCGCAGATGTAAGAGCTGCACGCGATGCCGAAGCCTTTGCCGTATGGCGACTTTTTATACTTGTTCTTCCAGTCAGAGCCTTCGACGACTTTGTCTATGCACTTGCCTAAGCCCATCGAGCCAACACGCAAATAGTTAGCGGTCACTGTGTCCGGCGGCAAGAGATGCTGCCTGCGCATCGCTGCCGGGTCAAGTCCAAGCTCATCCGCTATCTTGTCTAGCTGGACTTCCAGAGCGAAGCGCGGCTGAGGGGTTCCGTGCCCGCGCTTGGGGCCGCACGGCGGCTTGTTGGTAAACAGGCGCGTGCCGCGAAACCTGTAACGCGGAACTTCGTAGGTGACTGTCTGAAGCGCGCCGGTGTAAAAGGTCGAAGCGACGCCGTAAGAGCCGTATGCTCCGCCGTCGAGGAAAGATTGAAAGTCCATCGCCGTAATCGCGCCGTCTTTTTTGACGCCCGTTTTAATCTTCATCAAAACCGGATGGCGACCGCGATGGCAGTAGAAAACTTCTTCGCGCGTTAAAGTCACTTTGACAGGACGACCCGTCATCATAGCGAGTTTTGAAACGGCTATCTCGTGATTAAAAGGATCGCTCTTGCCGCCAAAGCCGCCGCCGTTCGGCGTCGCGATGACGCGTATGTGGCTCGCCTTAAGTTTTAACGTTTTAGCGAGCGCGCGATGCACATAATGCGGCGTCTGCGTCGAACTCCAGAGAGTTAATTTGTCATCCGCATCGAAATGCGCGACCGCCGCGTGCTGCTCCAAAGGCAGGTGCGTGTTGCCTTCGTAAAAGAAAACATCTTCGCGCACGAGGTCTGCTTCGGCAAAGCCTTCGTCCAGATCGCCGAATTCGAGTTGAACTTTTTTGTGTATGTTGCCGCCGTCGCCGTAATCGTGTATGCGCGGCTCGTCAATCACTACAGCTTCTTCGATGCTCGTGATGGTTTGCAGCTTTTCGTAGACGACTTCGATCAGATTCATGGCGTCGAAAGCCGTGTCTTCATCAACGGCTGCGACAGCTGCGACCGGGTCGCCGATAAAACGCACTTTGTCCAGACAGAGCGGATGCTCGTCCTGACTGACGGGGAGGATGCCGTAAGGAATCGGCAAATCTTTTCCGGTGATGACGGCATACACGCCCGGCAGCGCGAGGGCTTTTGAAGTGTCTATGCTCTTGATGATCGCGTGCGGCTCGTGCGAGCGCAGGATCTTGCAGAAGAGCATGCGCGGCAGCACGATGTCGTCCGCAAACTTAGTCTGGCCGGTGCACTTGGCGCGCGCGTCTACTTTACGGAAAGGCTTGCCGTTGACCCTCAATGGATTCCCGTTCCGGCCGTTGTTTCCGTTCTTACTCATACCCATAAACGCTCTCTCTCGGATGTTGCGCTTCTTCGCCGCGCTTCCGTGCGGCGGCCAACTCTACGGCTTCGTAAATTTTGATGTAGCCCGTGCAGCGACAGAGATTGCCGGAGAGGGCTTCCTTGATCTCGTCGCGACTCGGCTGCGGGTTGTTTTCCAAAAGCTCTTTGGCGACCAGCAGAAAGCCGGGCGT
>JACMLC010000675.1 GCA_014379795.1 Pyrinomonadaceae bacterium | reverse complement strand
TTCCCACAGCGCCAGCGCGGTCTGCTGCACGATGTCCTCGGCGTCCGCCACGTTCGGCACCAGCGCAGCCACGTAACGAAAGATCTCCCGCTCGCTGCGCAGGAACAGCGAAAGAAATCGCTGCTGCGCCGCGCTCCCGCGATAGATGGCCTCGCCCCAGTAGATTGTATACACCAGGCGAAAGGTGAGCGGGACAGGATTAAGGACGCCTGCGAGTGTGACAGGCACGCCCTGATTACGCGGCAGGAAAAAGTTTGCAATGTAGATTTTGCCGTAAGGCAGCCTGTCCCGAAAGACCTCACGCGCCAGCTTAATCTCGTCCGGTTTGAGAAGGCGAGTCGCCATCAGCTTTTACACGCTCCCCTGCATGCAACCTACAAGTTAGCGGTTTTGATGATTGCCCTGCACCGCCTGGCTTAAAAGCTCAACCAGCTCTTCGCGCGTCAGGGAAATTTTGCCTGCGCCGTTCGCAGCAGCTTTTGGATAAGAACTCGCTGGCGGACGCTCGCCCGTCGGGCACGTCAACTGCGTTTCGTGCAGGTAGCCGCAAGCCTGACAACGCGCTCGCTCGTCGAGATACCCTGCGGCTTCGCGCACGTTGATAAGCTTTTCGATGGCATCAACGGGAAGATTTTTTGAGCCTCCCAAGTGGCGCGAGAGGATAGCGATTTTCGCAGTGTGCTCAAGCGTTTCCAGGCGGTCAAAAGCCTGCCACAAGTCCGCGCCGTATGCGACCGCGCCGTGATTCGCCATCAAGAGCGCGTTGTGATGCTTGACGAGTGGCTTCATGGCTTCCGTCAACTCTGTGGTCGAAGGCGTGCCATAATCCGCGAGCGGGACGCAGCCCAAAGTTAAAATCACTTCCGACAAAATCGGCTGGTCAATCGCCAGTCCCGCGACGGCAAAGGCAGTTCCGTGAGGCGGATGAGCATGACAGACAGCTTTGACATCAGAACGCTCTTGATAAATCAAGAGGTGCATCGCCAGCTCGCTCGAAGCCTTTTTGTCAGAGAGCGGCTTTCCGTTCAAATCCGTGACGGCGAGCGAGTCCTCTGTCATGCGCCCCTTGCAGGTCATCGTCGGCGTCGCCACCACGCGCCCGTCGTCTAAGCGCACGCTCACATTGCCGTCCGAAGAGACGACATACGAGCGTTCATATAACAGCTTGCCGACGCGCACGATCTCGCGCCGCGCCGTTTGCTCATCCATTTAAGAATCTATCTTGTCGTGTGGTCGTCGAGAGTGAAGGGATAGTTCATCTCTCTGGTTACAGAGACCGGCTCGCCGTTGGCGGTCGCGGGCGTGAACCGCGTCCTTTCAGCGACTCGCACGGCTTCTTCGGTCAGGCCATCGGGCAAAGTGGAAAGCCGCTTCAGCACGGTCGTCGTACCATCTGCGTTGAAGCGCACAAGCAACGTTACGACCCCGATGGTCTTATTCCTGAGAGCTTCGGGAGTGTAAAGCGCCTGCGGCGCGGGATGAATATCGAGCGGCGTCGAATTATCAAAGCTTCTGCGATGTCTATACTCACCGCCGCCCGTGCCAGACCTGTAGACCGAGCGTAATGATGCGGCGTTACAAGGTGTCTTCTTCGGCTTCGGCGCACTATTGAAACCGAAGATACTTCCTAATCCTGTTCCGACAATCAAAGTCAGCGCGAACGGTAAAGCTCTTTTCAGCAGATTCGTTATCATTGCGATACTCCCTTCAAAATAGCTTACAACTCATGCTCGTCCTGCCGCC
>JACMLC010000674.1 GCA_014379795.1 Pyrinomonadaceae bacterium | reverse complement strand
TCGAACGCTACTCGGTCGGCTCGACCTCAAGGAAATGACCGCGCGCTCCGACGACGCGAACAGAGGAGCCGCGCAAGAGCGGCGCGCCCTCTCTCTTGAGCCGCGCAGGCCACAGCTCGCCCTTGACGATTACCGCACCCTCCGGCTCAAGCGTCCTCTCGACCCGCGCCACCGCGCCGACCAAATTAACTTCGCCTGTCCCGGCCTTACGATGCCGGGACAGCAAAGCTATGTAGATCAGGACGGCGACAACACAAGCGCCCGTTAAAAAAACTGTGATGGCTAAAGTCGAACCCAGCATGCTCGACCGCGAGACCCCTTCCCGGAAAGACCCGCATTCTAGCATAAACACTCAGACAAAAAGTAAAAAGGTAAAAGGCAAAAGGCAAAAGTGAAGAAGGCTTTGAATGCCTCCCTTACTTTTGCCTTTTACCTTTTTACTTTTACCTTCTTATTTTCCGCCCGTCTCGACCAGGCGCTGAAGGGCTATGGCCTCCGCGTTGTTGGGGTCAATCTGCATCGCGCTTCGTGCATGAGACATGGCCTGTGCGCGGTCGCCGCGCTCGATAAAGATGCGTCCCAAGAGGATGTGCGCGTCAATCAGCTTGGCTTCCCAGAAGATAGCCGTGCGCAGTGCGCTGATCGCGGCTTCAAGATCACCGCGTCTCTGGTTGATGCGCCCGATTAAAAGATAAGCTTCGGCGCTCATCGGCTCGATGGTCAGGACGCGCCTGAGTTCGGTCAGAGCCTCTTCATCGCGCCCGGCTGCATACAACTCGCGCGCTTTGACGAGCAAGTCCTGCGTGTTCCCTGCATCCACAGCATCCTGACTGCGGTCGCGCATCGCGTCTTGATAACTGCCCCGGTTGAAATCAAGTTGCAGGCGCAAGGAAACATTATTGGTCGTCTGCGATTTTTGCCACTCGGTCTGCCACCTTGCGTAGACCTGTAAGAAACGACGCGCCTGATCGTCTGCGGCAGCGGCGTCATTGGCTTGCCCCGCGCGCTCAAGCGATTTGGCAAAGAGGAAATATGCTTCGCCGTCTCCCGGCCCCGCCGCCAGCACAGGGCGTAGCTGGTCTGCGGCCTCCGCAAACTTGCCCGCCAGAAAAAGCGCGTAGCCATAATTAAAATGCACGGTCGGATCATTCGGAGACGATTCCGATGCGCGCGACAAATACGAGAGGGCTTGAGTAAGCAGCCGCTCACGCTCCGCCGGTTTCTTCTCCGCCCGCGCAGCCTGCACGGAGATGGCTCCGGCGTTGTTATAAATTCCCGTCAGCGGCATCTCGGTCGCAAGCGGGACGAGCGCGGCCAGAGCGCGACTGTAATCGTTTAGCTTCCAGTAAGAGAGTCCGGTATAAAAAGCGGCCTCGGCATAATGCGGCTCTTTCTTTTGCAGCTTGGAAAAATACTCTGCCGCATTCTTCCAATCCTGCCGCCGTAGATAAAACTGTCCCAGCTCAAAAGCAGCCTGCGAATAGGTCGCGCCCGCATTCGCATCCGCATAAAATCGCATGGCGTTCTTCAAATAAATTTCGCGCTTCGGGTCGCTGTCGCTGGTTTGCGCTCCCTTGATATAGGCTTCAAAAGCGAGCGGCGGAATCTTTGTCGCCTGCTGGACAAATTGATTTTGTGAGAAGGCAAGCGCCTTGTCGCGCTGGTACAGAATGTAATAAGCGAGGCGTCCCTGCATGGTTTGCAGGGTCGTCAGCGCGCCGCCGAAATCGTAAACGGGAGTCGCCCATTGTCCGTCCGGCATCAGCTCGCCCATCAATCTGCCTTCGTTGACACGGATGACGCTGGCGCGGCCTTGCAGCGCGGCGGGCGTATTGCCCTCTGCGGGCGCGACGCTGTAAGTTCCGATAACGACCATCGTGGCTTTGGCTTCGCGCGCCAGCTTGATGGCTGTCGCACGCGAAGGCAAGGTGGTCAGCGGCAGACGCAATCGCTGGTAAGCCATCTCGCGCTCATCGCCGGAAACGACGCGGAGGCCGGGCACGTTCAACAACTCCGCCAGAGCGTCCGCAAAGCTCTCTCCCGCCCAGTTAAATTCCGACTTGTTGGAAGTATTCTCGAAAGGCAACACCATCACGACATCGTTAGCCGCCGCCTGCGCAGAGACTTGCGTCGGAGCGGCCAGAGACAACGCGGCCAGAGAGAGTGTGAAAGCGACTGCAAATTGAATCAAACGTCTGCTCAACATGAAAACATTCCTTACTCTAATAAAAGCAAATGGCCGTCGTGGCCGCTCTTGATTTTAGCCTGCGCCGACGGGCCTGAAACGATAAATGATACCCTATTCTCCAAGACCTTGATTGTCAAACTAAGAGATATACCGGCTAGCGTTATATCCCTTACCGGCCTATATTTAGCCAGAGCATATGGATGCCCTCAAGACGGCTCTCGTTGCTTCTATTTTGCGCTTACTCTATAACTTACAATTGCTTTGACCAAAGACTCTCGCGCTCTCAATAGCCATGTGACGATGCCTGCCACAGCCAAACACTTTCGCTTCTGGCTCACACTGATTCTCGTCGCAGGAGTTCCCAGAATCCTCGCGGCTTTTCTGCTCCCGAACGCTTTTGGAGATGCTTACGCTTACATCTCGGAAGTGAGCGTGTTGAGCGCAAAGCTCAACGCAGGGACTTTCTCACTGACAGACCTGTATGGCTTCTGGCTTCCGCTTTATCAACTGATCTGCGCGGTCGTGAGCGTCTTGGTGGGGCATCCGTACTATGTCGCGAAAGTGGTGTCTGCGCTCTTTGGCGTGGGCATCTGTTTGCTGGTGTATGAACTCAGCCTGCGTTTGACGGAGAATCGCACGGCGTCGCTGCTGGCCTTTGCGCTGATTGCTCTGAGTCCGTTGCACATTTTCAATTCGGCCTCGGCGATGACGGACATCCCGCATGCCTTTTTCGTTGTCGCAGGCGTCTATTTTATCTTGAAGAAAAGCTGGGTAGCAGCAGCTGTCATGATCGCGCTGGCGGGTCTGACGCGCGTGGACAGTTGGATGCTTATCCTCTTTATTCCCGCGCTTCAGTTTATTGAAGAAAGGCGCGTCTCACCCGTCGCCTGCGCCATCCTGTTGTTTCCGCCTCTCTTCTGGTTCTACGTCTCATGGAAAGCGACGGGTGATTGGCTCGCCTGTTTCACAGTGCGCAAGCAATACATGGACTGGCTGCTGACGGTCAATCCGGGCCTCGCCAGCTTCTCGCTCAAAGGCGTTGCGCGCGATGCGGGCGCGCTGCTGCTCTCGATGGATTTGGCGGTGCTCGCGGCTTGCCTTGTAGGAGCTTGGCTCGCGCTCAGGCGCACAGAGTTTTCCGCAGCCGTGCGTGATGCGGCAAACACACGCGCCGCGCTTGTCGTCAATCTCTTTTTCCTGACCTTCCTGAGCTTTATCGTCTTCGCTTATCTGACACACAAACAGCCGATCATCTTTCCGCGTTACGGCCTGATTAATTTCGCGCTGGGGCTTCCGCTGCTTCCTTGGACATTTCTGAAATTAACCGGGAGCAAGCCGCACTGGAGGCGCAGGCTCTGGCGCGCAATCATCGTGGTTTGTCTTTTGAATGCGAGCATACAGCTTGTCTACTCTGTCGGGTTCATCAACAGGGAGTACAAGTTCGGCACAGTAGCCGCGCATCTTCGCGTACAGTTTGACCAAAACTCCGGCGCACGCATCTTTAATGACGAGGGCACAGTGCTGGCCGTCTCCGGCATTCCGCCGGAAAATTTTCTTTCTTCGGCGGACGCTCCGACTGAACGCGAGGCATTCCTGAATTATCTGAAGGAAAAGAATGTTGTGTATCTGGTCTTTATTGACCGTGTCGGCTCGACGCCCGCAAAGCTGTTTCCCGAACTCAAGCACGGCGCGGGCAATGAGCTGTTCCAGCCCGTCCTGCATGCCCGCTCCGAATTTTTACCCGAAGACATCTGGCTTTACAGAGTTCATGGGCTGAAGAAGTGATGCCCGCGCGTCTTTGAAAATGATTTCTCTTCACCGAGATAGCCCAAGACTTTAACCGGACACAATGAAGATGCTTTGACAGCGTGAATGCGTCGGGTTGCTAATGGCTCACGCTACCAACTTGAAGCTGTCCGGGCTTCTTCATCAAGGACGGCCACGGCTCGTTCGTAGATGGACTTCGCCTCGTCGTGCGAATTGCCGACGGCGGTTAAGCCTACCCGCCCGCATTCACCCAGCGCGCTCATCATGTGGAACACGACGCCCGTTTGCCGCGTCTGGTCAAAGTGCAAGCCCTGTCGCACGACGATGTCAAAAAGGTCGTCAGGGGTGAAGACACAGTAGAGTGGCGATTCAATGTGATCACTGGCGACAAAATATTTCTGCTGCCCGTTCGGGGCTGTGAAGATCGCTGTGTCCGGATCGTAAGTCCCGTCGGTCAGGAATTGCAGGGTCAGGAAAGGATGCGTCGTCCCTCCCTTACGTAAATTTATCTCTATCGCGTAAGGCTCCCAATTGCCGTCGCCGTTG
>JACMLC010000673.1 GCA_014379795.1 Pyrinomonadaceae bacterium | reverse complement strand
TGCAGAGGTCTTGGTGTTAGATGAGCTGGGAGCCTCAAAGCCTACGGACTGGGTGCGCGATACGATGATGCAGATCATCAACACGCGCTACAACGACCGACGGCTTACCATCTTCACGACGAATTATCTGGACAGCCGCCGCGCCGAGAAAGAAGAAACCTTAGAAGACCGCACAGGCGTCAGGTTGCGCTCACGCATCTTCGAGATGTGCAAGACCGTCCATCTCGAAGGCGAAGATTACCGCAAGAAATTCGACGCGCAGCTCTAATTCAAGAGCGAGTAATCAACCACAAAGGCACGCGAGAGACAAAGGAAGTAGCATGGCTAGATGCTTTGAGTCTTCGTGTGCCTTTGTGATGAGCTTTTGCTTTAAGGAACGTGAATTCGATGTGAGCAGAATGAAGAAAGCCCGCGTTAGCGGGCGACAGCATGTAGCCCCGCGCGTCAGCGCGGGGGAAGGCGTCCATGAGGTGTGAGAGCCTGCGGAGCAGGCGACAGATGCCTGCCGCATAATGAGAGCAAACGCCTCTGCCGCCTGCTCACGCAGGCTAGGATATATATGGCGATGGCTTCCCCCATGCTCACGCATGGGGCTACATGCTGCCGCCTGCTCCGCAGGCTCATGGAATTGTTTACGTCGCGCCTCACGTTAAGGAACATAAGCCGACGGCACGGGCACGTCGCCGTTTGTCCCGAAGGCTTGCGCGGTCACAGTGCCGTTGTAGCTGCCGAGGATATACCACACGCCATTGGAGGGGCGAAAGACAGCGACATCGCTTTTCCAATCTCCATCATAATCTCCGGGCACTGGGCGGTCTGTGGCGAGGCCGAACGCTTGCGCGCGAAACGTGCCGGTCAGGCTGTTCAGGATGTACCACGCGCCGTTTGCGGGGCGAAAGACTGCTAAGTCCGTCTTGCCGTCCGCGTCATAATCTCCGATGACAGGCAGGTCGCCGCTCGTGCCGAACTGCTGTGTGCGAAGCGCGCCGTTTGAGCTTTGCCGTATGTACCACACGCCGTTGCTCTGCCTGAAGACAGCGATGTCGGCCAGCCCATCCGCGTCGTAATCTCCAGCGACAGGCGCGTCCGCGCTCGTGCCAAAAACATAAGTGCGCAGAGCGTTGTTGGAACTCTGCTTGATATACCATTGACCGGCGCGAAACACCGCGACATCAATTTTACCGTCACCGTCATAATCGGCTGCGACGGCTTTATCGCCGTTAGTGCCGAAGGCTTCCGTGCGCAAAGCTCCATCGGAGCTGTTTGAGATGTACCATGCGCCGCTACGGAAAACCGCGATGTCCGTCAATCCGTCGCCGTCATAGTCTCCGGGCGCAGGCACATCCGCACTCGCGCCGAAGGTTTCACCGCGCACGCTGCCGTCAGTGCTTGATTGAATAAACCAGTTGCCGCCGCTTGGACGAAACACTGAGAGGTCTGTCCTGCCATCCCCGTCAAAATCGCTCTGGGGCAGCGAGAGATGATTGAGCGGTTGCACGACCTCAAAGTCAGAGCCTTTGACTGCGCTCAGGGTGTGTAGCTCGTCGTCGCTCCAACGCATGTCGGGCGCGCCGCTCACGTACCAGTTCGAGCCGTTGTCAGCCAGAATCATCCCGTACTTTTTCATCGCCGTCAGCACGACGCGCATCCCTTGAGAGAAACCGGAAATGTTGAAGGAAGCTTTCAGGCGCACGCGCGTGCCCATCGCTGGCACGTTGGGGCTAGTGTTGCTGCTGGCGAAATGGCGCGCGGGATAGACGTATGCTCTTCGCGTATTCTGCGCCGTAAAGCGCAGGGCGTGCTTGATCTCCTGCTGCTCAAAGACTTCGTCATAGCGCACGAGGCCGGGAAAGATCGGCAAGCCAGCCGCATCCGCAGAAGTCCAGCCATCAGGCCGCACGGCATTGGAATCCAAATCGAAAGTCGCGCCGCTAGCTGCATTCCAACTTGTTCCGCCGCTCACCGGAAAAGAATAAAACATCTCGTAGAGCGTCCAATCATCGCGGTCAATCACGATCACATGACGGTCGCCCGTAGAGCTTGGCCCGCCTTCGATGGGCGCATTTGACGGAACCGGATACGGCCCCGGATCGCTCTGGTTGCCGTAAGCCGTGAACGTGATGGGGACGCGCGGCTGCGCGCCCGTGACCACCACATAAGGAATTCCGTTCGGTGCGCCCGCCCACACAGTCCCGAAGTCTGGATGCAGCCCGACAGTTTGACCTATGCTGTTAATGAGATTGTTCGAGTTCGGATCAACAGGCACGCGCGAGATGTCTTGGTTCCACGGATTGTTGACAGGAAAAAGCCGCTTGCCGTGCAAGCTTGCGCCAATACCGAGGTCAGGCACGCCCGTGCCGTCTTGATTAGAAACTTCGGCGTGTGTCCTCGAAGCATCGGTCGGATGACGCGAGCCGAGCACGACGAGCGCAAACAAACAAAACACCAGACCCGGCGCGACCAGACGACGCGCGCATGCGTTACCAAAAATGTTTTTCATAAAGCCCCACGACTGACGGGTTGAGCAAATTGCCAGTGAGGTTATCGGGGCAGGAAAGTGAGCATTAATACCTTAAATTCTTTTGCCGCGCGAAGTCAAGCATCTTTACTGAAGAGGCAAAGGTCAGAACCGCCTGCGGTAGCGGGCGGGTTCTTTCATCGCCAGAGACCCGCCCGCTACCGCAGGCGGTTCTGACACTCTGAATTTGCGCAACAACGCCTTGTGCTCGAAACTAATAGCCCGTTCC
>JACMLC010000672.1 GCA_014379795.1 Pyrinomonadaceae bacterium | reverse complement strand
CTGTAAGCTTTGACGAGCGGGCGCGCGTCGTGTTCGGAGTGTTCGACCCAGCGGCTCATGATCTCTTCGGGAGAACGTCCGCGCAGCAGCTCGCCGCCTAAGACTCCGCGCCTGAAAATCATCTCGCTCCAATAGTAGAGCGAGTGTTTGTGATAGAGCATCACTTTGGCCGTTCCCCCTTGGCGCAGAACGCGATGCACCTCGCGCACGGCTCCGGCTGTGTCAGGCGTGTGATGCAGGACGCCGTTGGAGTAGACGACATCAAAGCTCTCGTCCGCAAAGGGCAAGTGTTCGCCGTCGGAAAGCGCGAAGTCGCCGCGCTCGCCGTAAAGCTCGAAGCGATGCCGCGTGATTTCTACAGAGCGCGGCGTTAAATCAAGGCCGGTGCAGATTGCTCCGCCGCGCGCAAACTGCAAGAGGTCTGAACCCATCCCGCAGCCGACTTCCAACAGCCGCGCGCCCGCGAAATCATCGAATCCCATCACGCGCGGCATCCACGGCGCGTATTCCGTATAGCGGTGTTGCTCGACCGTCTCGAAAAATTCGCGCGTGCCGAACTCCGCCGCGCGGCCATGCTCTGCGCCGCAGGGGTCTTGTCCCCACTGCTCGCGCGCACGCAGCTTTTCTGCTTCGAGCGCGGCATCGCTTTTAACTTCGACGGTTTCTTTCATCATTCGACTATCATTCGCTCAACCATGCTTGATAAGCATCAAGCACGCGCGCGGCGTTGTGTTCCCATGTGTGGCGCGCGATGGCCGCGCTTCTGGCCCCTGCGCCGAGGCGCTCGCGCAAGTCGCGCGAGTGCGCCAATCGCTGAAGAGCCTCGCTCAACTCGCGCGCGTTCCCCGGCTCTACCAGGAGCGCGGTCTTTTCGTCTTCAAGCACATCTCCGATCTGCCCGAGGCGGCTGGCGACGATGCCTTTGCCCATCGCCATGTACTCGAACAGTTTTGTCGGCGAGCCGAAAAACTCGCTTCCGTCCGCGAGCGGCACATGCGGCGAAGCCAGCACGTCGCATGCATCAAGGAGCGCAGGCACACGCTCATGCGCGATGACTCCGGCGAAGATGACGCGCTCCAACGCTCCGGCCTCGCGCAAGAGGTTTTCGACCTCGCCCTTTAAGACTCCGCCGCCGACGAGCAGGAAACGAATGCGCGCATCCGCAGGCAGGAGCGTGATGGCTTTCGCTAAAGCCAAGACGCCGTGCCACGGGCCGAAAGTTCCGACAAAGCCGACAAGCGTTTCATCAGGAGCTAGCCCAAGTGAAGCTCTTTCTTTTTCGCCGCCGATGCCGGGGCGAAATGTTTCGACATCCACGCCGTTCGGGTTGACGACTATCTTGTCTGCATCAACCCCTGCGCGCAAGAGGTTGCGCCGCTCGACTTCTGAGACGACGAAGATACGCGCGGCTGCGCTCAGGTTCAAACGCTCGCAGCGTTCGAGCAGGACAGGCATCCCGACGCTGTCCCAGTGTTTGCCGACCCAGACTTCAGAGCCGTTGTATTCCAGAAATAGAGGACGCCCTGTTTGCAAACTCGCTTCGACGCCAGCCCAGCTAAAACGCGCGTAGCGTTGATAGATAAAGTCCGGCGGATTGTCCGCAATCTCGCGCGCCGCGCCACGCGTGAACAAAAGATTGTTATGCAGGTCAAAGACCGGGCGCGTCGAGCCGATTGGCTCAGGCCAGATAACTTTGAGCCGCGTTTTCTCCTCGTCAAGCCCTGCAATCTCGTCGTTGCTCAGAAAGCTTATACGCGCTCCGTCTTTGAGCGCGGCGTTGACAAAGCCGTTGATGTGGCTGGACGCGCCGCCAATCTGCGTCCCCGCCCCCGGCGTCGAGCGCAGGTAAACAATCAATGGCGCGCCTGTGCCGACTCTTATTTTTTCTTTCTTACCATGATTATTATTTTTAGCGACTGTGCGCTCAAGCCTTCTCAGTTCTTTGCGCGAGCGTGCAAGGGTTGCGCCGCTCAAGGCCGCTTCCCACATGAGACGCGCGGGCGCGTTGGTCAGGATGTGCGCTCTCCGCTCTTCGCGCCAGCCGCCGTGCGCGTCCAGCAAGAGACAAAGACGCGCGCCGGCCATCGCGCCGAACAGCAGAAAAGCATTCTGGCCGCGCTGCCAAGCGAGTCTTTCGCACGCGACGGCGAACACGTCCGGGCGCGCTTGGCGCAGGCGCGCGAGGCGTGCCCGGACGCCCAGGCTCTCGAACTCGCTGCGCGAGATGTGTTCGATTGCAGCCTGCGGGTAACGCTCCGCTAAGCTCTCTCGTGCCCGATTAACTTCTCCATCCAGAGCGAGCAGAACAATTTTCATATGCTCTTTTAGCGATCAAAAATTTGTGCAGCCGGATATTTCGTGCGAAAGGTAATTTAACCACACATGGAAGCCGAGCAACACTGATGAAGATAATGCTATCGAGGCTTCGCACGGATTTTACTTGTCGCTGCCTGCCGAAAAAAAAACGGGTCATGCCTGATTAGCACAGGCATGACCCATCGCATGTCTCAGCTTTCGAGAAGCGGTTATTTTTTCACCAGCACGACCGGAGCCTGTTCGGCGACGCGCATGCCCGCGTAGAAGTTTTTCACCTTGGCATAGTCTTCGACGGGAATCGTCGCGGTGCGTTGAATCAGGTTACGCGTGAAGACAAGATAGCCGTCCTTGACTTCGTATGTGGCTGAGAAGGTGCCGAAGCTGGTTTCCAGCTTCATGGCATCGGGCATCTCGTCAACCACAAAGCCTGCTGGTAGCTTGATGCGCACGGTGTCCTTATAAGCCTCAGCTTCAAGCACGATAGGATGGTTGCGTTTGGCTTCGGTCAAAGATAGCGTTCGCATCTGCCCGAAGATCGCAGGCCGAAAGACAAGCAGTTTATCCTGCATCAACTGCGCGTAGTTGCGGGCGGTGAATTCGATATCCAGTACAAAGCGGCCTTCCGTGTGGCTATCGGTCGGATTGACTTTTGACACTTTCGCGCCATTCGCGCCACGAGCCACCCATGTTTCGATCATGCCCGTGTACTCTGGACGCGAGAGACTACGAAAGACGCGTCGAAAATCAGCGGCCTTCTGGCCTACCGCACGGTCGCTCACGGTCACGGTGATCGCGCCATCTGCATCCATCATGACTTCGGACTGGCGGTCGAGCAGGTTTGCCTCCGGCGACGTAATCGGCATGCGCATCAGCGCGCCGTCGTCTCCGGCGACGAGCAAGGCCAAGCTGCCCTGCTCATGATCCGGCAAATCTCCGACCGGCGTGTTGTCATCAGTGGCATCGAAGATTAGCAGGCGTCCGAGCTTGGGATGGGTAATGACAGTGGCCGCCTGCGTCTCGTCGCTCACCTTGACGGCGATGATGACATGATTGAACTGGGTCGGCGAAGCCCATTCTTCACGGACAAAGGTACGATCACCTGAAAAAATGACAACCGGATAAGCCGTGATGTTGATGGTCTTGAGCATCGTCCGCATCAGGTTCGCTTTATCCTTGCAATCGCCATAGAGCTTGGCAAACGCCTGTGCGGCGGAATGCGGGCGAAAGCCGTTGCCGCGCCCGACCCCTACATCAATCGAAATATATTGTAATTCCTGCACAAAGCGGCCAACCGCGCGAATCTTATCCAGCTCGGTCTTGGCGCCCGCTGTGAGTTGGAGCGTTTTGGCGATAATCGCTTCGTTGGGGACGGCCTGCGGGTCATGCAGCTCGGTCGCCCACCGGGAAACCTCTACCCAATTATCAAATGATCTGGTGCGAGCCTGCGCAGAAGAGCCTTCCGCCGGAGAATATTTGACAGCCAGACGCGGAGCCAGATTAGTGACTACCGGGCTGGCTGATTCCGGGACGATGGGCGGAAGATTCCGCAGCTCCCAAGTGTAGGTTGAGCCGCTGACGACCGGCGCCACGTTGGGATGATTAAAGGTGATGCTTGACGCCTGCCAATTCGACGGGAGTGAGAGCGTATAACGCGAAACGAGCGTCGGCAGACGGCTCTGAAAGACCCATCTCTCCTGACTGAAAAGAGGTTGTTCTTCTGAGCTTGACTGGTAGCCGAAGATCATCCCGGCATCTGCATCAAGCGTTGCGTCTATCAATTTGGCACGGCATTCATCATAAATATCGAGCGGATTACACATCCTATCTATGACTTGATCTTTCCCGTATTTTTTTACCTCGCCATTGGGACGAATCAGCCAAGCGCGGATTTCTTTTACCTTTCCGGCGTTGGTCAGGTACGTCTCTACGGCCTCTGCATACGCACGCCCTTCGCGCGTTAAGATGCGCACGGCATAGGTCGTGGTGGTCGTCAGGCGACCATCACTATCTAGCTTGACGACCTGCTCCTGATGCAGGACAACCGCCGGCACATCTTTATCATAGGCCGGGGGTTTAGCGGCAGCAGCCTGTTGCAGCCAATCGGGGGCATCGTCGCCCACGGCCAACGCGGGGGCGGCGGCTGCTATGAGCAGAAAACAAAATAGAAGGGAGCGATAAAGCATTATTTTTTACCTCTATGACGTGCGCCCTCAAAGGCGGCGCATAAAAACTCATGGTTATCTGAAGATAGATCAAAGCGAACGATTTATTTTGCCGGAGCCTGCGCCGTCGCTGCGCCCTGCTTAAGCGTAATCGTGTGATTGTCGGCCTTATAAACCCTGTCGAAATAGTTCCTCAACGGCTGGTACATGTTGGGGGGGAACAGGATGGCCTCATTGTCGCCAAAGTAGAACGAACGCTTGTAAACCAGAGTGCGCTGGTCTTTGGAAATGCCGATGGTGGCTTTGTAATCGCTGACCTTCTCCGAACGAAACGGAGCGGGCGCATCCGGGCTATCCAACGAATATCCGGCGGGCAGCTCGATAGTCACTTCGTCTTCCTCAGACCATGGATAGTGGAAATAGATACTATGCTGGCGCTGGCTCTGCGTGAAGAGAGCCGGAATGCCGCGATGGAAGAAAGCGGGTTGCAGAAAGACACGCTTGCCCGTGCGCTGCGCGTAACCGGGAATGCGAATATGATATTCGTAGACGAAAGGCTTGGCGGGGTCTTGTACATTCTCGACGCGGATGTTTGTGACCTCCGCCGTATCCATCCGATTTTTGACTATCTTGCGCAGTATTTCTTCGCGCTCGGCAGGCGATTCATCGTCGTTATACTCTTTTCTTTCAATCGCAAACTGGCCTGTGTATTCGATCCGCACATCGCCTTCGAGCGTGCCGTCCTCGTCAAGGCGCAGCTTGGCTGTGCGCTTTTCCAGAGACAACTGCGGAGCCGAGATCGGCGTCTTGACCCACGCAGGCTCAGTTTCATCCGCAAGCAGCGCTTGCTGGCCTTCTTGCTGCCAGCGCAGCATTCCGGCTGGCACGTAGTTATAGCCCGGGGAGTAGAAACGCCACTGGCTGCCGACGCGCACGGCAATGACCGAAGGACTGATAAAGGAAGCGTTGGCGAAGCTCGGGTCAAAGAAGATGTCGCTGCGGTCGCCGACAAAAGCGAGGCGCGTCTCAAATCCGGCAGCAGACGCCAGTGCGGCGAACACCATATTAATCTCACCCCCGTCGGCGACGCCGCGCTTGAGCGTGTCGGAAGGCTTCTTATTATCTTTGACCTTTTTCCGCTCTTCCGGCGTCAGCCCGGAAGCATCATCGGAAACGTTTTTGATTTTCGTGCGGCAGTATTCCAGAAGCCGGTCAAGTTTCTGTTCCGGGGTGGCAGCGTCGCCCATAATCTGAGTTGCGGCTTTGCGCACATCGTCATTGACTTTGGTCCACTCCTTGAAAAATTCATGATACCGTTGCCCCAAATTTCGCCAGTAAGAGGCGGGCGACTGGCTCACGTTGGACGAATAGTAGATCAAAATCCATGGACGAACCTGATTCCTCGGCGGCATGCGTGGCTCTTCGCGGAATGCCGGAACATTGCTCATCGAGATTTTGTGAAACCCATCCTTATCTTTGGTAAACCTGACTGAGTCCGGCACCTGGAAAGGCATATAGCGCATGCCGTAGATACCGGAAAACGGTTTGACGTAATAAGTCACGTTCTGGACGGGAATCTCTCGCTGGAAGTTCAGCTGAAAGCGACCGCCCCCCCCGCCGTCCACCACTTCGCGCCAGCGGTACTCGATAATTACGCCCGGCTCGATGCCCGGCACGGCGAAAGATTTATGTTTTAATTTGAGACCGCTGATCTGGACTTTGGTCTGCTCGAAGATATCTTCCTTCTTGAGCTCGATAATGGCGCCGTCTGCCTTGATCGTGCGCGCGGCGAGGTCTTTGATTTTGGTAAAGTTGAAAAAAGGAATCTCTATTTTGCTATATAACTCTTTGCCGCGCTCTGTGAAAATCTTGACGCGTACGTAGTGGCTTTCTTCCAGCTCACCCCGCTCGCCGTCATCAATCCGCACCTCCCAGAAAATGACTTCCGCATCAGCGTCCTTTTCGACAACGGGCGTTTTCAGCGCCAGATGCGCCGGGTCAATCGGCCTCCATTCCTCATCTTTGAAGGCCAGCACGGACGGGGCGGCCAAAAGTATCAAAAGCAGGACGGGGGCAACTAAAGTCGCAAGGGGATGAGAGAACTTCATGACTTTAAAAAACCTTTCAAACAGTTGAAGCTAATACGAAGGAATACTTCGGGTTGAATAACGGGGGTTAAAGATTAAGCAGCGTCGTCTGGAAAGCCAACGCCACAGGTGTGTGAGCGACGGCAGATTTTATGATATTTCAAACAATTGACGCAAGTGAATTTGAGCCGGATTTCTAGGCGCTTCAGTCAGACGCTGTTTGAAGCGTTTACAAGGGAAAAGGATGGCTGGCATGTAATTTTTTTAACTGCTGCCGCACTTCCCTCGCGCCGCCATAAATTGAAAGTAATCAACCTTACACAAGTGCAGTGTAATGAAAGTTATTTGAATTGCCACTAGCTTCAGCTAGTGGAACAAGAGAGCAAAAAAGCGTCGGCTTTAGCCGAATCATTTCGGCTAAAGCCGGGAACTTCTGCAATTCTATCCACTAGCTAAAGCTAGTGGCAATTCAAGAAGCCCAAGAACTTTGATGACACAACACCAGCAGGTCAATTTAGAGATGAATGAAGAGACAACTTGAGGCTCACAACTTAACCTGACCTGCGACCTGATCGCTTTATTGCTCAATTAATCGCCGCTTCCTGTGATATAATCCGCGCCTCGTTAATGCCCTCTAGTATCAAGCAAGAAAATTTTACGCGAACCTGTCTTCAGAGCAGGAGGAGAGAGAGACAAATGGCTACCGAACTTAAACGCGAAGCCGCGTCGCTAGGCAGTATTGAAGAATTGTTAGGAGCAGACGCGCGCACGATTCTCGATTACACGTCGAATACTATCCCGAAAGACCAGATTCAACTGCCGGGGCCGGATTTCGTTGACCGCGTCTGGGCGCAGTCGGATCGCAATCCGTCCGTTATGCGCTCAATTCAGACGCTTTTTGACAACGGCAGGCTGGCAGGCACGGGTTATCTCTCTATCTTGCCCGTAGATCAGGGCATAGAGCATTCCGCAGGAGCGTCTTTTGCTCCGAATCCACAGTATTTCGACCCCGAAAACATCGTCCGTTTAGCAATGGAAGGCGGCTGCAACGCTGTCGCCTCGACCTTTGGCGTGCTCGGCGTGGTGGCGCGCAAGTTCGCGCACAAAATTCCTTTTATCGTGAAGATCAATCATAACGAGCTTTTGACTTATCCGAACAAGTTCGATCAGGTCTTATTCGGCACGGTGGATCAGGCGCGCGACATGGGCGCGGTCGCGGTGGGCGCGACCATCTACTTCGGCTCGGACGAATCCACGCGGCAGATAACGGAGATCAGCCAGTCGTTCGCTTACGCGCACGAGCTTGGCATGGCAACGATTCTCTGGTGTTACCTGCGCAACTCCAAGTTCAAAAACGCGGACGGAGACATGCACGCGGCGGCTGACCTGACGGGTCAGGCGAATCATTTGGGCGTCACGATTCAGGCGGACATCATCAAGCAGAAATTGCCGGAGCGTAACGGCGGGTACACCTCTCTCAACAAAGAAGGCTCTTACGGCAAGTCGCACAAGCGCATTTATGAAAATCTGACAAGCGATAATCCGATTGACCTCGTGCGCTATCAGGTCGCCAACTGTTACATGGGTCGTTGCGGACTAATTAACTCCGGCGGCGAATCAAAGGGCGCATCGGACATGGCCGAAGCGGTACGCACAGCGGTCATCAACAAGCGCGGCGGCGGCATGGGACTCATTTCCGGGCGCAAGGCTTTCCAACGCCCGATGAACGAAGGCGTCGCGCTCCTGAACGCGATTCAGGATGTCTATCTATCGGAAGAAATCACGGTCGCCTAACATCAGACCCAAGTCCCAAGTCTCAAGTCCCAAGTTAAGAAAATGTCTTTGACTTGGGACTTGAGACTTGGAACTTGAGACTTTTCCATTGCAACCCACCCCGGCACAAACATCTGACAATGAACTCCTTGCAGCGATTGCGCGCGG
>JACMLC010000671.1 GCA_014379795.1 Pyrinomonadaceae bacterium | reverse complement strand
CGGGTTCGTAGAAGTCATGTGCGCTAACGCTTCTGCCGCGCTCTGTTGTAGTCTTTGAAGCACTCTGTAAAATTTATCGCCTGGGAAAATAAAAAGTGTCTGAGGAAAAAAACAATTTTCAGGAAACCGCGCTCAACCAGAGTCCTTTCATGCGCGCGTGTCGCCGCGAGCCTGTGCCGTACACGCCCATCTGGCTGATGCGGCAGGCCGGTAGATACATGCCGGAATACAGAGAGGTTCGCGCCCGCACGGGGTTTCTGGAAATGTGCAAGACGCCGGAGCTGGCTACGGAAGTCACCGTCACCGCCGCCGAGCGTCTGGGGGTTGATGCAGCCATCATCTTCGCGGACATCCTGCTTATCTTAGAGCCGATGGGCATTGACCTAGAGTTTGCGAAAGGCGAAGGGCCTGTCATACACAATCCCGTGCGCGTCGCACAGGACGTTACGCGCCTGCGCGAAGTTGAAGACATTCAATCACTCGATTACGTGTTTGAAGCCATACGGCAAACGCGCCGCGCTCTCAAGCCGGACTTGCCGTTGATAGGATTTTCCGGCGCGCCATTCACGCTCGCTTCTTACATGATCGAAGGCGGCGGTTCTAAAAATTACATACACACAAAACGGTTAATGTACGGAGACAGCGGCGCATGGCACGCGATGATGTCCCTCATCTCACGCGCGCTCATCAAATATCTGAACGCGCAGATAGCGGCGGGCGCGCAGGCCGTGCAGCTTTTCGATTCGTGGGTCGGATGCCTCAGCCCCGACGATTACCGCGAGTACGTGCTGCCGCACACGCGTGAGGTTATTGCTGCTGTCACACAGGGCACGCCGGTCTTACATTTCGGCACGGGCACAGCCGCCCTGCTCGAATTGATGCGCGAAGCCGGAGGCGATGTGATTGGCATAGACTGGCGCGTTGACCTTGCAGACGCTTGGCAGCGTTTAGGCGACGTGGCAGTGATGGGAAATTTCGACCCCGTACAGCTTTTCACCAACCCCGATTTCATACGCGCGCAGGCGAAGAAAATTCTTGACCGCGCAAATAACAGGAATGGGCATATCTTTAATCTAGGTCACGGCATTCTTCCTGAAACACCCGTTGACAACGTGCTTGCCCTGATTGATTTAGTCCATGAATTAAGCCAGCGATAATTTTTATGACACAGTCTTATGATGCTTTGTTAGTTGTCTCGTTCGGCGGGCCGGAAGGAATGGATGACGTGATGCCGTTTCTTGAGAACGTGCTGCGCGGCAGGAACGTTCCGGTTGAGAGAATGCGCGCGGTCGCTCATCATTATGAGTTGTTCGGCGGCGTCAGCCCGATTAACGACCAGAACCGAAAACTCATCGCCGCTTTGAAAGATGAATTGGAAGCTCACGAACTGCACCTGCCCGTTTACTGGGGCAATCGCAACTGGCATCCAATGCTGGCGAATACTTTGGGGCAGATGCGAGACGACGGCATCCGGCGCGCTCTGGCTTTCTTCACTTCTGCATACAGTTCTTATTCGGGATGCAGGCAATATCTGGAAAACATAGAGCAGGCGCGTGAAGCTGTCGGCGCGGGCGCGCCAAGCGTTGAAAAGCTCAGAGCCTATTACAACCATCCGGGCTTTGTTGAGCCGAACGTCGAAAACCTGCGCGCCGCGCTCAATCAAATTCCCGAAGAGAGACGAGGCGCGGCGCGTGTTGCTTTTACCGCTCACAGCATTCCGCACGCGATGGCCGCAGGCTCCGATTATGAAGCGCAACTGCTTGAGACCTCTCGTCTGGTAGCCGCAGGCGCGGGACATGAAAAGTGGCGACTCGTCTTTCAGAGCCGCAGCGGGTCGCCCGCGCAGCCGTGGCTTGAGCCGGACATCTGCGATTATCTAACGGAGTTGAAAGAGTCTGGCGCGACGGATGTCGTCATCGCTCCCATCGGCTTTGTCTCAGACCACATGGAAGTCCTTTACGATCTTGACACGGAAGCGCGGCAAGTTTGCGGGCGGCTCGGCCTCAACATGATACGCGCCGCGACGGTCGGCACGCATCCGTCTTTTGTCAGCATGATTCGTGAACTGATTTTAGAGCGTATCAACCCGCAAGCCGAACGCCGCTTTCTCGGCACACGCGGCGCGAGGCATGACGCTTGCGCGCCTGATT
>JACMLC010000670.1 GCA_014379795.1 Pyrinomonadaceae bacterium | reverse complement strand
GCCGCCACCCTGTTCGTCGCGGCCATCGCCACCGTTCCGGCCTTCGCGCAGCGCAGCGGAGCAGCACCAGCCACGCCCACAACCACGCCTGCCGCCACCGCACAAGGCGGCTCCAGCACTGTGCCCTCATCCAAGATTGCTTTTGTGAACACACAGGCTTTCGCAGATGAGAAGGCTGGCATCACGCGCTTTGTTGCAGCCTTGAAGAACTTAGACCGCGAATTTAAGCCGCGCCGGGATGAGTTGACGACTCTGGCAACTCGCATTCAGACGCTTGCCAAAGAGATCGAGCAGACACGAAGCGTTGCCGATCCCAAAACTCTTCAAATCAAACAGGATGAAGGCGAGAAATTGCAGCGCGAGCTGAAATTCAAAAAAGAGGAAGCCGAAGCTGCTTTTCAGAAGCGTTCTGAGGAAGTCCTTGGCGCGATCACCAACGACATCCTCAAAGCTCTCGACGGCTACGCCAAACAGCGCGGCATCACTTCAGTTCTTGACTGGAGCAAAATGGAAGCCATGCTGATGCTCGATCCGTCAGCAGACATTACGGCAGCGTTCATCGCCGACTATAACAGCAAGAATCCGGCGACCGCTTCGACCGCCGCCCCCGGACGCTAAACACAAAGGGGATAGGGAATAGGGTGTAGGGTGTAGTGAAGAGAATTTGCTTTTCCTACACCCTACACCCTATCCCCTTCACCCTAAACGATTATGGAAACGCTTCTCGACGCACGCGCCATTCAGCAGCTTCTGCCGCACCGTTATCCCTTTCTGCTCGTTGACCGCATTATCGAGCTGGTGCCGTTTGAGCGCGTTGTCGGCATCAAGCAAGTGACGGTCAATGAGCCTTTCTTTCAGGGACATTTTCCGGGCGCGCCGGTGATGCCGGGCGTGCTGGTGGTCGAAGCCTTAGCGCAATGCGGCGCGGTGCTGGCCCTGCGCGAGATCGAAGACCGAGACAAAAAGCTGGTGCTTTTCAGCGGCATTGATAACGCGCGTTTTCGCCGCGCTGTTGTTCCCGGCGACACGCTCGTGCTCGAAGTCACAGCCCTCCGGTTTCGCCAGCGTGCGCAGCGGATGCGCGGCGAAGCCAAAGTCAACGGCCAACTCGTCGCCGAAGCAGAGATCATGAGCATCGTGGCCGACCGCGAAGCCACTCAATGAAAGTAAAAAGGTAAAAGGCAAAAGGTAAAAGTTCGGAAGGGCAGTGTGCGCCGTTCTTACTTTTACCTTTTGCCTTTTTACTTTTGCCTTATGTCAATTCATCCTTCAGCAGTCATCAGCCCGCGCGCACAGATTGGCACAGATTGTTTCATCGGGGCGTACTGTATCGTCGGCGATGAAGTCAGCTTGGGCGACCGTGTGCGTCTCGAATCGCACTGCGTCATAGACGGTCGCACACACATCGGCGATGAGACGCAGGTCTTTCCTTTCGTTTCCCTCGGGCTTGCCTCGCAGGATTTGAAATACAAAGGCGAGCCTTCGGAAACGCGCATCGGCAAGCGAAATAAGATACGCGAGTTCGTCACCATTCATCGCGGGACAGAGGGCGGCGGGATGCTCACGGCGACGGGCGACGATTGTTTGATTATGGCGCAGGCGCACATCGCGCATGATTGCATTTTGGGCGAAGGCGTTATCATGGCAAACGGCGCGACGCTCGCGGGTCACGTCACGGTCGCAGACCGCGCCAACATCGGAGCCTATTCGGGCGTTCATCAATTCTGCCGCGTCGGGCGCGAAGCCTACATCGGCGGCTATTCGGTCGTCGTCAAGGATGCGCTGCCTTTCGCGCTCACGGTCGGCAACCATGCGAAGTGCTACGGCCTGAACGTGACGGGCATGAAGCGGCGCGGCTATTCAAAGCAGGTCATAGACTCCTTGCATCACGCTTTTCGCCTGCTGCTCTCCTCGCGCCTCAACACCTCGCAGGCCGTCGCCGCCATCTCAGAAGAAATTACAGCCTCCACAGAAGTCACGGAACTCATGCGCTTTATCGAAACCTCTGAACGCGGAGTCATCAAGTAACAGTGATAAGTGATGAGTGATAAGTGATAAGAAACTGCATGGCTCTTATCTCATCACTCATCACTTATCACTCATCACTGTTTTATGAAGTACGGCTTGATTGCGGGCAACGGGCGATTTCCTTTTCTGGTGCTGGAAGGCGCGCAGCGGGCTGGCGTGCGCCTTTCGGTCGCGGCGATTCGGGAAGAGACGGATGCGGAGATCGAGCGCGTCGCGGAGAGCGTCGTCTGGATCGGCATCGGGCAACTGAATAAGATGATTCGCTTCTTTAAGCGCGAGGGCGTCGAGCGCGCGATGATGGCCGGTCAGGTCAAGCATGTGCAGATTTTCAGCGGCGCGATTCCCGATTTAAGGATGCTCAAAATGCTGTTGCGCTTGCCGCGCCGCAATACGGACGCGCTCATCGGCGCGGTCGCGGCAGAGCTGGCGAGCGAAGGCATAGAGCTGATTGACTCGACTTTTTTTCTCACACACCTGCTGCCGCAACCCGGCACGCTGACCCGCCGCCAACCGGACGAGCGCGAGCGCGGCGACATCGAATACGGTCTCGAAGTCGCGCGCGAGATTGCGCGCCTTGACTTAGGGCAAACCATCGTCGTGCGCGCCAGAGCCTGCGTCGCCATCGAAGCGATGGAAGGCACGGATGCGACAGTGAAACGCGCGGGAGAATTGGCGCGCGGCAAATTAACGGTTGTCAAAGTCGCCAAGCCCAATCAAGACATGCGCTTTGACGTGCCGGTCGTCGGCATCCCGACCATTGAGACGATGATGGAGGCGGGCGCGACCTGTCTCTGCATCACGGCAGGCAAGACCTTAATGTTCGACCGCGAAGAGATGTTAAAATTAGCCGACGAGAAACGCATCACGGTCGTCGCCGTTCCTTAATCCGAAGGAGAAAACATGAATTTTAAAAGCTCTGCACGCCTGATTGAGCTATTCAATAAAAGCTCTGTGTTTGCCGCTTTGCTTTTCCTGCTGCTGTGCACGGGCGCTGCTCAAAGCGCAGAGCCGAAAAGCCGCTTCGCTAAATTCGAGAAGATAAAAGTTCATTACCAGACAAGCGGCAAAGGACAGGACGCCCTTGTTTTCATTCACGGCTGGACATGCAACACGGACTTCTGGCGCGGGCAAACCGGCGCGTTTCCGGGCGTGCGCGTCATCGCCATTGACTTGCCCGGGCATGGGCGCAGCGATAAACCGCAAACGGATTACACGATGGATTATTTCGCGCGCTCAATCGAAGCGGTGATGCGTGACGCGAAAGTAAACCGCGCGGTGCTGGCCGGTCACAGCATGGGAACGCCCGTCGTGCGGCAGTTTTACAGGCTCTATCCGGAAAAAACGCTCGGCCTCGTGATTGTTGACGGCGGGCTGCGCCCGTTTGCCCCGAAAGAGCAAACGGATCAATTCACCGCCGCGCTCAAAGCGAATTACCAGACGGTCGCTCCGCAAATGATTAACGGCATGCTGACACCGGTCAAGGATGAAAAGCTTAAAACGCAGATCCGCACGGCGATGCTCGCGACGCCCCAACATGTTGCCATCAGCGCGATGGCGGGAATGGCTGACGAGAAGGTTTATGAGAGGGATGCTATTAAAATTCCGGTCTTGGCGGTCTTAGCCAAGTCTCCGTTCTGGCAACCCGACACGGAACAATTCCTGCGCTCGCTCGCGCCGCAACTGGAATTTTATATGTGGGATGATGTCAGCCACTTTCTAATGATGGAAAAGCCGCAGGAGTTCAACAAGACTTTGCAGGGGTTTCTCATCACAAATAAATTCTTTGATAAAGCCAAGAGCTGACGAATTTCATCGGTACTGGATAGCATTTAATTCAGCATCACTCTCATCATCCTTCAAACTTCCGCGAGAAAGCGTTCGACGTAGAGTTGCAGTTCTTTGATGGAAGAGTCTGCGATGCTGCGAAAGATTTTCGGGCGACAGCCATCCGGCAGGCTCCGCGCCGTCAGCGCATCCGCGATGACAAACGTGCTGGCGCTCAAGCCCTTCTTCCAGCCGCGCTCGCTCGCATCACGAAAGCTCAAAGCGTGCGGGTCAACGCCCGCCGCGACCAGAATCGTCCGCGACCATTTCAAAAATTCAGGCCAGCGTGAGACGACTGCAATCAATGCGTCGGGCGGCGGAGCTTCCTCGCCGCGCAGTGACTCCGGCACGGAATGAGAATGAAGGACGAGCAGCGTGGTATGCGGAGGCAGCGCAGCCAAAGCGGCCTTGGCCTGCCCGAACAACGCGACGGGCACAGTCCCGGTCAAAACTCCCGGCTGCACGCAGCCTTCCAGATCAGTTCCTGAGACGCGAAAGCCCGTGGCCTCCGCTATCTCCGCGACCAGAATCGCCCTCAACTCTTTGTCACGCTCGATGACTAGAAATTGGTCTGGCGGTTGTAGCTCAAGACGCTGCACGACGCGCGCCTGCACCTCTGCGAGCGAGAACCCGCGTTTGCGCGCACCCTGCAAAAACTTTGAGATGAGCTGGTCCAGTTCAAGCTTTGCCTCCGGCTGTGCGCGTTCGTTGATGCCGCGCACGTAGACGCCGCTTCCCTTGCGAAACTCGACCCACCCGCGCACGGACAGCTCGCGATAGACTGCGCTCACAGTGTTGTAATGAATATGAAAACGGCGCGCGATCTCGCGTGTGCTGGGCAGACGCCCGCCCGGCTCCAAATCGCCGCTCACAATCCCCAGCACGATCTGCGTCGCGAGTTGCTCGCGCAAAGGAACTTCACTGCTTTTCGAGAGCCAGAATCTCACGCGCCCGCTCCTGTTTGGATTTCGACGAGAGATTAGCAGACCTGTGCCTTGCAACGGAAGAATTAAGAGAAAGCCGCGCGACCTCGTTGGCGCAGAAGGCTCATGAGGAGAATGCTATACTGAATTTCGTTCACTAATCTGAAGCTAAGGAGCGTTTGGCGATGAAAGACCTTTTTCACAGAATAGCCCAGAAAACCTCAAATGCTGCCGGTTCACCATGGGCTTTCACCATCGCCATTGTCATCATTATTGTCTGGGGCATGACCGGGCCGATCTTTGGTTTCTCCGATACATGGCAGCTCATCATTAACACCGGCACCACCATCGTCACCTTCCTGATGGTGTTCCTGATTCAAAACACGCAGAATCGAGATGCTAAGGTCGTCCATCTCAAGCTGGACGAATTGATTCGCGCCAACAGGAATGCGCGCAATCACTTGTTAGATTTAGAAGACCTGTCAGACGAGGAGATCAAGAGATTGGAATTGGAGTTTCAAAAGCTGCGTGAGCGTGATGAAGCAAAGCATAAGAAGGCTGGCGAAAAAGGTAAAAGATAAACAATAAAAAAGGCGCTGCCATTTGAAAAGCAGCGCCCGTGTTTGGCGTTGAAGTTTAAGAGTGATGCTATTACTGCGCGCCGGTGGCGGTGGTGGCCTGCGCGGTCTTCGGGTCGTAGGGCGTCGAGAGGAATTTCTTGATGCTCACCAGAGCATTGTCATAGTTGTCGCCCGTTGACTCAGCCTTCTTGTATTCATAGACGGCGCGCTCGCGCTCGCCTCTCGCGTCATAGGCGTTGCCTCTCTTGATGTGCGCCCAGACGGCGATCCACGTCGGCCTGCCGTTGCCCCTGACTGCCAGATCAAGATTATCGAGCGCGAGCTGGTAATTACGCTGTTCCAGATAGAGCAGCCCGAGGTTGTAATAAACCCACGAGTTTGATTTATCCAGCTTGAGCGCGGCCTCGAACTGCTGCTGCGCTTCGGCGAATTGGCCTTCCTTGAATTGCTCTATGCCGCGCCGCGCGATGACGGCCACACGCAGATCATCAGACATGCGCAGGATTTTATTGTTCGGGTCAACAAACACTTCGACGGGCGGCCCGGTTGATTCAAAAGTGAAATCCTCGCTCTTCTCTTCCATGCGAACGTTCGTGCTCAAGACCTCGCCGCCTTCTGTGCGGAGCGCGAGTTCGACGGGCAGGCGCAGGGTATCAAAGTTTTGCCGGACGGTTCCGCGCGTCACGAACTTGCCGCCGCGCGTGCGGATGATTTGATAATCAACCTGAAACTCAGGCACGCCAGTGCCTTCGACCCACTGCGCGAAAAAGTAGCGCAGGTTTGCGCCGTTGATTTGCGTCGCCAATCGCTCGAAGTCATCAATCGAGGCGTTCTTGCCGCGATACTGGTCGAGGAAAGTGCGCAGCAGTTGATTGAACTTATTTTGTCCCATCGTCTGGCGCAGCATGCGAAAAGCCATCGCGCCTTTGTAAAAGATGATGGATTGAAAAGCGGAAGATTGATCGTCGAGCGCGGAGGGCGCGCGTGCGATTGACGCCGTCTGCTCAAAGGTCAGAGCGCGCTCTTGCATCTCTCTCTGCGCGCTGTCGAGCGCGCCGCCCGTCAGTGTGGATTCGCGCAGGGCAAATGCGCTCCATTCCGCCAACCCTTGCGAGAGCCACGCGTCGTCAAAGGATTTCAAACCGACCGTCTGCCCCCACCATTGATAAGCGACTTCGCGTTGCAGCCTTTCTTCAGGCACGGGGCGCGTGGGGTTGTAAAGCCTTGAGGCAAAAAAGTGCATGCCCGGAGCCGTGTAAGCGTCAAGGCTATCGTCGTCAATCTGCACGACGACGAGACGCGTGCCGAATTCCGGCGTGCCGTACATTTGCGTGTAATGCTCAAGCGCCTTGCCCATCAACTCGCCGTAACGCTCGATGCGATTCTCGCTGCCCACTTTAGTAAAAAATTGTATCTCGTATTTGCCGTAGCGAAGCTCGCGCGTGATGTATTGACCGGCGGCGAAATTTCCGATGAGCGCGGGCTTGGTGCGGACAAAGCGATAACGCACGTTGCCGTCTTTGCCCGGCGGAGGCGTCGTCAGCGGCTCGTCGCTTGAGCCTGCGACCTGTACGCCGGGAGGCACTAGAATCGTGATGTCGGAAGTGGCGCGATCCGCAGCGTAATCGTGAAACGGAAACCAGCGCGCGGCATACATCAGGTAAGAGCCTTCAGTGCCGATGTAGGCCAGACGCTTTGTCAGCAGCGGCCCGCCTTCGGGCGTGATGAGCGCGCCGCTCCAGCGAAAGCGCAGGGTGATCGGCGTGTTGGCCGGAACGACCTCGCCTAGATCAATCCTGACGTTCGGCCCCAACGCATCAGCTCCCACGGCGTCCTGCACAAAGTTGGTGACGGGCTTGCCGCCCTTCTCAATGGCTTCGACCTTCAGCGAGCCGTTCAGCTCGAACACCACAGAGCGCGTCGCATCGAGCGGCGTAAAAGTCACTTCGGCTGCCGCGCGCAGCAGATGCTGATCGGGAATCAACTGCGCTTCGATACGGTAATGCGTGACATCAAAGCGTGTGCGCCCGGGCACTTGTTGCGCGTCGGCTGTAGAGACAAGGGAAAAGAGCAGCGCGAAGGCGAGCGCGGCTGTGCGGCAAAAGTGAAGTCGAATATTCCTCATAAAAAGCGTCCGTCTAAAACCCAAGTTTGTAATGTGATTGTTGATTATACACCGTCCGCCGCGCGGCCTGCCAACTCCCGAATATCTCGCCCCTCGTAACACTATTTCGAGACGGTTCACGGCGCATAGGCGAGGAAGCATGGCTTCTCTTGTGCAGTCTCGTTTTTGATGGCTGCGAAGGCTTTACGGTTGGCTGAAAGCGGGGGATTTATAGCAACATAACGAATAGAAATGACCTTTTGCTCAAGCTCCGGTTGAAACTTGCCGGGGCAGGGAGAGCGTTTCCGAAGAGAGCCGCCGCTGTGCGTACTCAATGCCGCTCTGCAAGGTGCTGCGGGTGACGAGGTTGCTGATGTCAACGCCCAATCCCACTAAGGTTTGCGCGACGCGCGGGCGCACTCCCGTCAACACGGCCTCCGCGCCGAGCAGGCTCAAGACCTGCGCGGCCTTCATCAGCGCACCCGCTACCTGCGAATCAACCATCGAGACGCCCGTAATATCTATGATGGCGATACGCGCTCCCCTTGAGATGATGCCGTTCGCCAGCGTGTCGAGCGCACGCTCTGCACGCTCCGAGTCAATAGAGCCGATCAGCGGCATGACGACGATGTGTTTACTGAGCGGGATGAGCGGCGTGGACAGCTCTTCCAAACGCGCGGCCTGCATTTGGATAATCTCTTCACGCAGCCCTGCGCGTTCTTCTTCCGTCCGCTTGCGCTCAATGCCGAGCGCGATGCCGTTCGCCACAGAGGCCATCGCCTGAAGGGTGGCTTCGCTCAGGGCTTCGCGTGCAAACATCGCCATCACGCCAATCAGCTTACCGTCAACAATCAAGGGGTATCCGGCAAAGGCAACCATGCCTTCACGCTTTGCCCACTCCTGATCTCCGACGCGCGGGTCGCCGATGACTTTGTTGGTCAGGTGCGGTTTGCGCTCCTCTGCGATGAGGCCGATTTTGAACTTGCCGACGGGGACGCGCCCGTGCGCGCCGTCAATGTGCGTGTAGAGTCCCGCGCTGACCTGCAATTCCAGCACATTCTCTTTTTCATTGAGCGTCCAGATGCGCGCCAGTGCGGCATTCAGATGTTTGACCAGAGCCTCGGCGCAGCTTTCCAGCATCTCTGTCAGGTTGTCACTGCGGGTCAAGGCCATCCCGATGTCTGCGCTCAGCAGGGCGTGACGCGCACGCTCTTCTCGCTCGCCTTCGGCCTGCCTGCGCTCCGTGATGTCACGCGTGAAGCAGCGCGTGTGCGCGAACTTTCCCTCTTCCAGACGAACGTTCGAGCTGATGAGGACGTGCTTGATCGAGCCGTCCTTGCAACGCAAGCGCGCTTCGCAATTATGCAGGGTTTCGTTGGCCGTCAGCCGCCGGAGAATGTCGTCTATGATTTCCTGATCCGCATGAAATTCTGCGATGTGATGCCCGACGTATTCGTCTCGCGTGTAGCCCAGGAGGTCCAGCTCCGCCTGATTGACGCGCAGGATAGTTCCATCCGCTCCGACCCAGTGCAAGCCCACCGGAGCATTCTCGAAAAAATCCGTCAACACCTGCTCGCTCACGCGCAACTGTTCTTCGGCTTTTTTATGCTCGCTGACATCTCGAAAAAATATGGTTAAGCCGTCCGGCGAAGGATACGCATGAACCTCGAACCAACTGTCTAGGGGAGGATAGAAAGTCTCGAAAGTTAAGGATGCCTGCTCTGCCACAGCGCGCTCGAATTCCTCCTGGACTTGTGAGCCGAGCAGGTCTGGAAAAGCATCCCAGAAATTTCTTCCCAGCAGCTCGTTAACTTCTTTATCGAGTCGCGGCAGCAGCTTTGCCGCTTGCGGATTCATGTAGGTGACGAGCCAGTCTTTATCAAAGCCCATAAAACCATCGTCAATGCGGTTGAGGATATTGATGGCTTCCACGTCTGCTGTTTTCATTTGTTTCCCTGCTGATGATGATGCTATTTCACGCTGACGGTCACGTCCTTTGTGCCGCACGGCGTTTTGAAAGTGATGGTAAAGGTTCCCGTCTTCTTGCTGATAGAGGTGACGGAGAAACTCAGCGTGTTGCTCGCCGTCGTGCTGCTCTTTGGCTCCGGGAAGACGGCGAGGGCAGACCAATCGCTGGTCGAGGCGGTCACGCCGTCCGTGTTGGTGACGCCTTCGAGCGTCAGAGTGATGATGGCAGAGCCGCTATTGTTCTGGATTGCCAGAAAATTCTCGCTCACAGAGATCGTGCAACCGCTACTTTCGACGACGCGCCGCTGTCTTTGCTGGCGGCTCGCCGTCGAATCAGGCGCGGGAGCAGGCGGCGCGGATTCGTCTGCCTGCGGCGTGTCCGTTTGACCGGCGGGCGGCTCGTCATTTTCGGCTGGCGGCGGCGGGCCGGGCGCGACTTCGACCGGAGGCGGTGTGGCGACAGCCTTCTCAGTATTTGACTCGACAGGTGCGGGCTGCTGTGTCTCAGGCGGCGCGGCGGCGGCTGGTTTTATTTCTATAGGTTTCGCTTCTTCCGGTCTTGTCTCAACAGGCTTTGTCTCAATTGTTTTCGTTTCTTCCGGCTTTGTCTCTACAGGCTTTGTTTCAACAGGCTGTGTTTCTTCAGCTTTTGTTTCTTCAGCTTTCGTCTCAACCGGCTTGCCGGTTTCGGCGCTTGCGCTTGATGTTGAGGCGGGAGTGTCGGCGCTTGATGGCGGTGCGGGAGTCGTGTTTGAAGCGACGAAAGGCGAGGGGCCGATCTTTTCTTCAAGACCGTCAAGCGAGCCGTTGGTTTTGCGATACAGAGATTCGATGACGGCTCGCCGCGTGATGTTCGGCGACGCGCCCCTGTAGCTCTTGATGTATGAATCAAGAGCCTCTTGCGGTTTGCCGCTCGCGTCGAGCGTCGAGCCTATGTGCCACAGGCTATTGCGCCACCAGACGCTATTCTCAGGTATCACGCTCATCGCGCGCCTGAACCTGACCAGAGCTTCGGGAAATTTATCCTGATTCAATAAAGCCAGTCCGGCGAGGTCTTCGATGTGCCCGCGCAGGATGCTGGAAAGAGTGTTGCGTGGAACGGTCGGAACGTTGAGCGAGCTGCCGCGCAAATTCGCGCTGGCGCGCGCGTCGCGTATCTCTTCGGCCATCACCGCGACCGTCGCCGTCGGAACATCCAGAGCTTTTTCCACTTCGGCTGTGACGGCCTCTGTCAATTCCAGAACTTTTGCGTATGCGACCCTAGCCTCAAGCAGGCGATTCGCTACGTACAGGCGACGGAACGCGCGCATCGCATCCTCGCCGCCGATAAACTCCTGCGCCGCAGCCAGCACGTCCGCCTCCTTAATCGCTGCGCGGCCTCCGACCGGATTGAGCGCGACGTTAAAAGCCACTAAGGATTTAAGCATGCGTGCGCTCGTCTCATTGTCCGCCGCAGTAAATTGGAAGATGCTGGCGCGGCGTTCGGGCGCGAGCAATTCTGTGAAGCTTCCGGCGCGTGCGAGAGTGCGCCCCGCCAGATACGTCTCTAACTGATCGCCTTGCATTCTAAAAGACGAGAGCGCCGCTGCCGCTTCGCCGTACAGACCGGCTGCCGCCAAAACAGAGGCCAGCTCATAATCGAGCGTCGGGAATCTTCCATATTGCCGCGCCGTCAGCAGCGTGCGCTCTGCATCAAGCGGACGCTGTTGCGCAAGGAGGCCGCGCGACAGGGCGACATGGCTCCATGTATAACGCGGCTCAAACGCGATGGCTTTTTGCGCCAGCTCGACGGCGCGCTCGCTCTCGTTGTGCGCGGCGAACCAGTAAGCCATGCCCGTCAGCAGCGCGAGGCTGTTCGGCATTTCCTTCAAAGCCGCTTCAAGCTCGCGCTCGGCTTCCTCTTTTTTTCCTAATTCAAAGAGCGACACAACCATGCCCGTGCGCGCAAATTCGTCCTTCGGGTCAACGCTCACGCGCTCCTTGTACAGCGCGAGCGCCTCTTCCGTTTTGCCCGTCGCGCGCCGCAGGTCTGCGAGGCTCTTACGCGCGCTTTCGGATTTAGGCTCAAGCTCGACGGCGCGCTCGTAATCGGCGACGGAGGCTTCGAGGCGGAGCGCCATGCGATGCGCCGCGCCGCGCGCCTGATATGCCGCAGACGCTTCCGGCGCGAGCTTGATGGCCGCGTCCGCCACGCGCATCACGTCGTCCGTTGCTTCAATGCCTAAATAAAATGCCGCGACCATCAACAATCGCTTGGGGTTCTCCCTAACGCGCTCTTCGATCAGGCGTGCGAGTTCGAGCGAGGCCGCGCGCTCGCCGCGCAAGAACAGGTTTGTGGGAATCTGTGACACGACTTCGCCGAAGAGCTTGTCCGACATGGTGTTCGGAATCCCTGCCACCGCAAGGCGAAACTGCTCCGTCCCGCCGGCCGCGTCGCCCGCCGCCAATTTCTCCTCGCCAAGCGAGGCGTGCGCGCTGACGATCAATTCCAGCGCACGTGTTTTCAAAGCAGAGCGCGGGTGCGCCTCTACGAAAGCTTTCAATTTTTCAATCCGCCCGGCGGGCGGCAAAGCGATCGCTGCCTCTAGCTCTTCCTTTTCGTTTTTGACAAGCGAAGCAGACGCACTGCCCCCTCCGGCGTTTCCGCTGCGCTTTTTTTGCGCGTTGACTGCATTAATCAAGCCGCAGGCCAGAATCAGGCTCAGGCAGAAGATATATAATTTTATTTTCATCACAGAAACTCTCGAATTATTTTTTGATTCCTTCACTCAGCACGCGCCCGGTCGCGTTGCTCGGAGCTTGCAGGCCGAGGACACTGGCGAGCGTCGGGCACAGGTCGGCGGGCGTCGCCGCTTCGATGTAACGCCCGGCCTTAAAACCGTTGCCCATAATAATCAAAGGCACATGCGTATCATAAGAATAAGGCGAGCCGTGCGTCGTCCCGCCGCCCGGGTCGGATGGATTGTCCGGCTCGTCGAACAAAATGCTGTACGGTTCATAAATGATAATCAAATCGCCGCTCCGCTGCGTGTGAAAGCCGTGAAGCACGCGGCGCGCGAGCGGGTCGGCGTTTGAGATAGAGCCTGTCTCAAGCTGTGCGCGCGTGAAATAACGCGCGGTTCCCTCGACCTTCAAAGCCGCTTCACCCGCGACGCGCGTAAACTCATCCACATTTAT